>CAZXIP010000214.1:0-3699 GCA_964640755.1 uncultured Smithella sp.
GCGTTCAGGGTTATGTGGCGCTCATTGCCGAAGGAAAATTCAAGGAAGCCCTCAAACTCATCAAACAGGACAACCCTTTTCCCATCGTCTGCGGACGCGTTTGTAACCATCCATGCGAGACAGCCTGTATGCGCGGCAAGGTGGATGAACCGATCGACATCATGCATTTGAAGCGTTTTGTCGCAGATCTGGACCTCAACGGCGACACCCGCTACCTGCCTGAAAAGAAGGAAAGCAAGGGCAAGAAAGTTGCCGTGGTCGGCGCAGGTCCGTCAGGACTTACCTGTGCGTACTATCTGGCGATCGAAGGTTATGAGGTCGTGGTTTACGAAGCCCTGCCGGTGGCGGGCGGCTGGATGGCTGTCGGCATTCCCGAATACCGCCTGCCCAAGAATGTTCTGAACGCGGAAATCAAAGTCATTCAGGACCTGGGCGTAAAGATTTATCTCAATACGAGAATTGGCAGAGACATTTCCTTCGACAAACTGAAAAGCGATTTTGACGCGGTCTTTATCGGCTGCGGCACCATGAAAAGCAGCAAGCTCAATATTCCCGGCGAAGACATGCAGGGCGTGATCCATGGCGTGGATTACCTGATGCAGATCAACCTGGGCAAGCAACTTTTCCTGGGAGACCGGGTTGCCGTCATCGGCGGCGGAAACGTGGCCATGGATGCCGTTCGTACAGCCGTCAGGACCGGCTCGAAAAATGTGTTCATTCTCTATCGGCGGACCCGTGCTGAAATGCCCGCTTCCCCGGAGGAAATTGAAGAGGCCATTGAAGAAGGGATTGAAATGAAATTCCTCGTTGCCCCGAAACGGGTTGTGGGCAAGGATGGAAAAGTCACCGGAATCGAGTGCACAAAGATGGAACTGGGCGAACCGGATGCCAGCGGCCGACGCCGTCCCATCGAAATCAAGGGATCCGAATTTATCGTAGAATGCGATGCCATCGTTCCCGCGATCGGCCAGGAGGCGGATCTCTCCTTCATCACGAAGGAAAGCGGAGTCTCCATTAACAAATGGAACAATGTCGATTACGACAAGGTCACTTACGCAACAAACATTCCCGGTGTTTTCTCCGGCGGTGACGTGGTCACCGGCCCGCAGACCGTTGTCAAAGCCGTCTATTCCGGCAAGGAAGCGGCCAAATCCATTGACCGTTATCTTCAGGGCGTTGATATGAAAGCCGGCCGCGAGAAAGACTGGACCAAAGACCTCGCGGACAAAGCGGATGTTTCCGATGTTCCCAAGGTTCCCCGTGAAAAATATCCAAATATGAAACCGGAAGAGCGCCGCACCAGTTTCCAGGAAGTCGGTATCGGCTTTTCGGAAGCCCAGGCGATTGCGGAAGCCAATCGGTGCCTGGCCTGCGGCATCTGTTCCGAGTGTTATCAGTGCGTTGACGCCTGTGTTGCCAAGGCCATCGACCACGATATGACAATTGAAGAAGAAACGATTGAAGTGGGCGCCGTGATCGCATCGTCAGGGTTTGAAATATTCGACGCCAGTAAACGTGGCGAATACGGCTATGGCATTTACAAAAATGTGGTGACGGCGCTTCAGTTTGAACGCATTCTGTCCGCGTCGGGACCGTATTTTGGCCACGTCCAAAGAATTTCGGACGGCAAGGAACCCAAAAAGATTGCCTTTATTCAATGCGTCGGTTCCCGCGATGTTTCCTGCGGCAACAGCTGGTGTTCGTCGGTTTGCTGCATGTATGCGACCAAAGAAGCCATTATCGGAAAGGAACACGCCAAGGGACTGGAACCCACTATTTTCTATATGGACATCCGTGCCCACGGGAAGGATTTCGACCGGTTTGTCAACCGTGCCAAGGATGAATATGGAATTCGTTACATTCGCTCAATGCCGTCCTCTATCAAAGAACTGCAGCAGACCAATAATCTGTTGATCAAGTATGTCAATCAGGATGGAAGTCTTACTGAAGAAGAATTTGACATGGTGGTGCTGTCTGTCGGCCTGATGCCGCCCAAGGAAGCCAAAAAGCTTTCCGCAAGCCTGGGCATCGAGCTCGAAGAGCACGGATTCTGCAAGACAAAACTGGAAAATCCCGTTGAAACTTCGCGTCCCGGCGTGTTCGTCTGCGGCGCCTTTGGCGGACCGAAAGACATTCCGGAGACCGTTATGGAAGCCTCGGCTGCCGCTGCCTGTGCCGAAGGGCTGCTTGCTTCGCAGCGCGGTACGATGATTACCCCGGCGGACAATCCGGAAGAAAAAGACATGCGCGGCCAGGGTGTTCGAACCGGCGTGTTCGTCTGCCACTGCGGAATCAACATCGGCGGTGTGGTCAATGTTCCCGAAGTCCGCGATTTTGCCGCGACATTGCCCACGGTGGTTTATACGGCCGATAACCTCTTCACCTGTTCTCAGGATACGGCGGTGAAGATGGCCGAAGTCATCAAAGAAAAAAATCTCACCCGCGTGGTGGTAGCGTCCTGTTCACCCCGGACACACGAGGGGCTTTTCCAGGAAAACTGTGAAAAGGCTGGCCTCAACCGTTATCTGTTTGAGATGGCCAACATCCGCGACCAGAACTCCTGGGTGCATATGCACGAACCGGAAAAAGCCACCCAAAAAGCCAAAGATCTACTCCGTATGGCCGTGGCCAAAGCTCAGTATCTCAAACCGTTAAAACCCGGGCAGCTTTCCGTCAATCATCAGGCGTTGATTATCGGCGGCGGTTTGGCCGGGATAACCGCAGCTCTGTCACTGGCTGATCAGGGATTTGCTTCCTTCGTTATTGAAAAAGAAGACCGATTGGGCGGTAATTACAATCACCTGTATAAGACCCTCGAAGGCTTGGATACGCGCGCTCACCTGAAGGGGCTTCTGGAAAAAATTTATAAGAATCCTTTAATAACGGTCGTCACCAGTGCCCATATTGAAAAGATAGAAGGGTTTATCGGCAATTACAAAACCACCGTAAAGGCTAAAGACGGCGAGAAAGTCTTCGAACACGGTATTGTTCTGGTAGCAACCGGTGCCTATGAAAATAAACCCAAAGAGTACCTCTACGGTGAAAATGCCAAAGTAAAATCGCAGCGTGAACTGGAAACTTTGATTTATGAAAAGGATCCGAAACTGGCCGCTGTGAAAAATGTGGTGATGATTCAGTGCGTGGGCAGCCGCGACAAGGAAAGACCCTACTGCAGCCGTTACTGCTGTGGCGAGGCCATCAAGAACGCGTTGGAACTCAAAGCCGCCGATCCGTCCCGCGATATCACCATTCTCTACCGAGATATCCGTACCTTTGCTTTCAAGGAAGACTATTACAAGAAAGCCCGTGAAGCGAATATCAAATTCATCTCTTATGAAGAAAACCGCAAACCGGAAGTGGTTGCCTCAGGCGACAAAGTGTCAGTAAAAGTATTTGACCCGATTCTCAATGAAGCGGTCAATTTGCCCGCGGATGTCGTAGCCCTGAGCATCGGTGTTGTCCCGAATCCGGAAAACGCGACCATCGGCCAGATGCTGAAAATTCCCACCAATCAGGACGGTTTCTTCCTGGAGGCGCACGTTAAACTGCGCCCGGTGGATTTCGCAACCGACGGCGTGTTCATGTGCGGTATGTCGCATTCGCCCAAGTATAGCGACGAGACCGTTACACAGGCCAACGCCGCCGTTTCACGCGCCTGCCTGGTCTTAAGTCTTGATTTCATCGAGGCGGAAGGCAAGA
>CAZXIP010000215.1:0-3691 GCA_964640755.1 uncultured Smithella sp.
ATTTTTCTGGAGCCGATGACCAGAATCGAACTGGTGACCTACTGATTACGAATCAGTTGCTCTACCGGCTGAGCTACATCGGCATCCATCAGGAGTTCTGGTACTTATACGATGGAATGTAAGTTGTCAATATCAATCTGTTGTAAGCCTTAATGATTGACATCTCCTTCATTTTCCTTTAGCTTCCGCCGATAAAGCAGGTGAATATGGGAACCAAGATGATTCTTTTTCTTTTAACCTTTTTATTTCTCTACGGCGGGATTAATTTTTATTTCTTTTGCCGGGCCAGAAGCGTTCTGCACTTTACCGGTTTACTGCAGGGATTGATCCTGATTCTCGTGCTCCTGCTTATTATTGCGCCAGTTCTGGTGCGGGTTGCCGAATCCTTTCATCTCGAACCGCTGGCCCGGGCAATTGCCTGTGTCGGCTATATCTGGATGGCTTTTGTCTTTTTTTTCTTCTTTCTAAGTGTGTCGCTGGAACTCATCCGGGCGGTCCACAAGTTAATTGATCCTTCGGCAAGCACAGTCACGTTCAAAATGCTCACGTTCTGGCTGTCGGCTTTTTTATCATTTGTTCTGGTTGTCTACGGCTATATCGATGCCGGAAGAATCCGCGTCAAACATTTGGAAATCAAAACGCAGCAGGTGCTGCCAGAAAACGGCAAACTGCGTATCGTTCAGATATCCGATGTCCACGTGGGCATCATCATCCGGGGAGACAGCCTTAAACCGATTCTGGAATCCGTGAAACAGGCCAATCCCGATATCCTGGTTTCAACGGGTGATCTTTTGGACGGTGAACTTGACAACATCATGCAGGATGCCGCTCAGTTTGCCGCAATCAAAGCCAAATACGGCAAGTTCGCGGTGCTGGGAAACCATGAATACTATGCGGGGCTCGATCGTTCCCTGGCGTTTACCAAAGCCGCCGGATTCGATCTGCTGCGGGATGAAGTCCGGCACACAGCCGGCATAACCATATTCGGAGAAGATGACATCACCGGCCGCCGATCAGGCAACGCCCCAGAAAAAGAATCCTTTAAAAAGGCCATGTCTGAAAAGCAAGATGGTTTTGTCATGCTTCTCAAGCATCAGCCTCACATTAAACAGGGAGCCAATTTCAATTTACAGCTTTCCGGTCACACACACGGAGGCCAGCTTTTTCCTTTCGGACTGCTTGTGAGAATCTATTTCCCGAAGATATACGGGTTGCACACACTGGGCGAAAATAAACTGTTGTATATCAGCCGCGGCACCGGTACATGGGGCCCGCCCGTGCGTGTTTTCGCGCCGCCGGAAATCACCGTGATTGATTTAATCGGCAAGAAATAATGAATATGACAGGATCCTTCCGGTCACGGAATTCAGATTGAACTGGCTGATCTCCTCTTTATAAGTCCTGACCGGGTATTTGACTCATCACCATCATAAATTGAACCGGGGAAATCAACCATGAAACGCCCTTATGTACACGGTTATCATCCGAGAGAAAATGTTCGCCTACAGGATCAGGCATCCACTCTGGTGCAACTGCTGCATCACGACACCGTGTATCCGGCGGAAAGCCGTGTTCTCGAAGCGGGCTGCGGCGTGGCCGCGCAAACGGTTACTCTTGCCACAAACAGCCCGGATGCCCTGATCACCTCCGTGGACATCTCGAAAGTCTCCATAGCCGAGGCAAGAAAAAGAGCCGCTGATGCAGGTCTGGCAAACGTACAGTTCCAGCAGGCGGATATCTTTGACCTGCCTTTCGCTTCGGAATTTTTTGATCATGTCTTTATCTGTTTTGTCCTGGAACACCTTTCACGTCCTGAAGAGGCGCTCATTGCCCTGAAGCGTGTGCTCAAAAAAAACGGAACCATCACGGTCATTGAGGGAGATCATGGATCCGCCTATTTCTATCCGGAGAGTGATGCTGCACAAAGAGCGATTCAGTGTCAGGTTGAATTGCAAAAACGGGCCGGTGGCAATGCCATGATTGGACGGTCGTTGTCTCCCCTGTTGCGCAGGGCAGGTTTCAACGCAGTTCACGTTTCGCCACGGATGGTTTATGTTGATTCGGGAAAGCCTGAACTTGTGGACGGTTTCACGAAAAAAACGTTTGCCGCCATGATCGAAGGCGTACGCGATTCCGCCCTTGCGGCCGGTCTCATTGAGCAGGATATATTTGATCAGGGAATCAGGGACTTGTACAGAACCGCCGAAGATGACGGCGTCTTTTGCTATACCTTTTTCAAGGCTGTCGGTAAAAAACCGCAGACATAAAACTATCAGAAACAGGAGCAATTTCAGTATATCTTATTAAGAAACCGTAAATATTTTGGTAAAATGAATATGATCCTGTCCCGAATCCCGTCCTTCCTTCACAATATTGTCAATAAAATTTTCTTCCTGTTCGTGTTTGACATTCAACAGGACATTGTTTAAAATCCACTACAAAAGTTTGCATCATTATTCGAACGATTTTTATCAGACAAATCCATTGAAGGAGGTGCAAAGGGTATGAATATCTTTCGTGACAAAAAGTGGTCCCCTTATACCGCGGGTGCACTGGCGGGGCTTCTGCTGGTCTTGTCCGTTTTCGTTACAGGAAAATATTTCGGCGCTTCAACGACGTTTGTCCGCGCCGCTAATTATGTCGAACAGACGGTGTTACCGGAAAAAGTGGCCGGCATGGAATACTTCATCAAGCAAAAAGCTAAAATCGACTGGCAGTTCATGTTTGTTGTCGGGGTGCTTTTCGGATCGCTGGCGGCCGCCTGGATTTCAAAAGAAAAGAAGGCCGTCGCCGTCCCTGCCATGTGGGAGAACCGCTTCGGGCCGTCCCGAACACGACGCTGGATTGCCGCCTTTCTGGGAGGCATTGTCTTGATGTTCGGGGCACGTCTTGCCGATGGGTGACCGAGCGGACACGGTCTGAGCGGTCTGGCTCAGCTGGCAGTCAGTGGTTATGTTTCTCTGATATGTTTCTTCCTGGCAGGTATCGTGGTGGCGCAAATTCTTTACAAAGGAGGTAACCGTCATGAATGAACTCCTTACCGGCGCCATTACCGGCATCTTATTCGGATTTATTATGCAGAAGGCCCAGGTGATACGATATGACCGGCAACTGGGCGCTCTGCGCCTGAAGGACATGACGATTGTCAAATTCATGCTGTCGGTCATCATTGTTTCCATGGTGGGCCTTTACCTTCTGCACGATCTCGGGTTGATAAAACTTTCCATAAAATCTTTTATCGTGGGAGGCAACGTTCTGGGAGGCCTGATTTTCGGCATTGGATGGGCCATCGTCGGATACTGCCCGGCAACCGCTATGGCGGCTCTCGGCGAGGGACGCTATGACAGCGTTTTCGGTCTGGTTGGAATGATTCTGGGAGCAGGACTTTATGCCGAATTCTATCCACAGATTAAGGCAAACATACTGACTTGCGGTAATTTCGGTAAAATCACTCTGCCAACCGTGCTGGGGATCAATCACTGGATCGTGATCATCGTCCTGATTGCCCTGTTTATAGGCCTTTTCGCCTGGTTCGAAAAAAAGAAACTATAGCCCACCCGCTACGAGGAAAAAGAACCCCTTGAAGCCCGTCGCGTCTTCTGAATGTAACTGTCTTCAAGGGGTTCATTCGGCTGCAGAGACGGTATAATTTATGAGCCATTTCTCATAACATTATACTAATGCGGAACCT
>CAZXIP010000216.1:0-3565 GCA_964640755.1 uncultured Smithella sp.
GTCGCTTTCCAGAGTGGCATCATTGATCAAATTATAAAATATGGCGGAACATTGAGTCACCACCATGGTGTGGGCCGCATGCTGGGACCCTGGGTGGAGGGTCACCTTGGTCCGGAGCAGATGGCCGTCCTGCGTGCGCTGAAACGGCACTTTGACCCGCACAACATTATGAACCCGGGCGGCCAGCTCGGGCTGGACACTGTTTATACCCGGAGATGAACCGTAGAATTCCTGTTATGCTTACACACCAATTCGTGAGGTGAAACATGAACGATAAGAATTACATCATTGCTATTGATTCCGGAACCCAGAGCATTCGGGCGGTTCTTTTTGATCGTAACGGTGCGGAAATTGCCATCGAGCAGGCCGATTATGAGCCTTATTTTTCGCTGGCGCCCGGCTGGGCCGAACAGCGGACGGAAGATTACTGGGCCAAACTTTGTCAGGTCTGCCGGGGGCTCATGGGGAAAATTGATATCGACGTCAGCCAGATTGCCGGAATCGGCCTGACAAGCCAGAGAAGCACCGTCATCCCCATGGACAAAGACGGCAACGCTCTAAGGGCGGGAATCATCTGGCTCGATCAGCGTACCGTTGCCAATGTGCCGCCCCTCGGCATGGCTATCACACTGGCAACCAGTCTGATAGGGCTGAAAGACGCACTGCGCTATTCTCAGAAGAACTCCAAATTCCTATGGATCATGCAGAATGAACCGGAAATTTATCAAAAAACGCACAAGTTCGTTCAGGCGACGGGATTTTTCGTCCGCAAACTCACAGGTGAATTTCGTGATTCCTACGGCATGATCGCCGGTATCTGGCCCTTTGATTACAAAACCAAGCAATGGTACGGCAAGGCATTCAGCTTTATCTACAACGCGTTCGGGATCGAGAGCAAACACTGTGTCGACCTTTATCCGCCTGACAAGGTGCTGGGGCATATCACGCCTGAAGCCGCGCAGGCCACGGGATTGCCGGAAGGTTTGCCGGTTATCGTCGGTGCCGGTGATAAACAGTGCGAACTGCTCGGGGCAGGCGCCATCGATCCATCCATTGCCGTGATCAGCTTCGGCACAGCCACAGCCATGGAAGTCATTACATACAAGTATATCAAAGACGCGCAGCTGCGCTATTTTACCTGGCCTGCCGCGCTGCCGAATGCCTGGGACATCGAAATGTTCATCTACCGTGGTTTCTGGATGGTCACCTGGTTTAAACAGGAGTTTGGACATCGGGAGGCCATCGAGGCACAAAAGCGCGGTGTGGCGGCTGAAGTTGTACTGGACGAGGTCATCCGCGATATTCCTCCGGGCTCCATGGGGCTTCTTCTGCAGCCGCACTGGTCCCCCACGGTCAGTAATAAGTATGCTAAGGGCGCCATCATTGGATTTGGGGATATCCACACCCGGGCCCATATCTACAAGGCTATTTTTGAAGGGATCGGGTTTGAACTTCGTCGCCTTCAGGAAATCGTTCAGAAAAAAACCGGCATTGCCATTAAGGAAATCCGCGTAGGCGGAGGCGGTTCACGCAGCGATGAGGTGGTGCAGATTGCGGCCGACATGTTCAATTTGCCTGTTTCGCGCATGGCGACCTCGGAGATTTCCGCTCTCGGTGCGGCCATGGATGCGGCTGTCGGCACAGGCATGTATGCCACCTTTGAGGAAGCAAGGGCAGCCATGGTTCGTAAGGGCAAGTCTTTTGCACCCAATGCGCAAAACCATTACATATACACACGGCTGTTCAATGAGGTGTACAAGAAATCATCCCGCACGCTGGAGCCCCTGTACCGCAAAATCGCCCAAATCACGCGATACCCGGCGGAAGATTAGTGGTAAATGATTTTTGAATAGCCCCGCTTTATTTATCTTTCGCGGTTGGCGATCCTTCTATATGCAGTCCGGCTGTCCTGACTGCAAGATCCCGGTCCTTGGTAAACAGCCACCACTGTGGCCGTGTTGTGTGCGGGCCTGCTTCTTTTTCCCGCCCCCGGCAGTAATACCATTGGCCGTATCGTTCAACCGTTGCAAAAGGATGGCTGCCCGTGCATAAAACACTGCACACACGGATTTCTTTAAAGTAAATCGTTTCATCCGGTTCTTCTTCATTGGCCAGGTCTTGGGGCAAAACAATATGGGATACATCCACGCCTTGGGACTCTTTTTTGTCCAGCCATTCTGATATGTTCATGATGATTTCTCCCTTACCGTTTGTGACGTCACAGTTGTTCATGCCATTCAGTGGTGATGGCCATGAGACGGACTTATTTTTTTACGAACGAAATACGTGCAATCCGTTTGGGTTGTGTTGTATATGTCCACGGCGGGCATACGGTGCGACTTGAAGTTCATCGTGCTGCATCCATAGGGATGCTCCACCTCGCCTGTGATATAAAAACGTTCACAGAAAAAACAATTAACGAGGGTTCCTTCTTTTTGATCAGCCGCCATAACCATCCACCATCCACCATTTTACGCTTCTGCCAGTTTTTCCAGATTCAACTTATCTGTCATATAGTTATTGGCCTCATTTAATTTTTCCTGTGCCGAAAATACCGCGACGGCTTTGGACCCGGAGGCTTTCTCAAAATAGCCGGCCAGCGTATCTCTTACCTTTCGCGGCGTAGCGGCAAATATCTGATCACGGAAAGACTGACGCATTTGATCTGTCACGCCGACAAAATGGCGGATCATGGCAACGTATCCGCGGCCGGACGGATCTAAAGGTTTATCGAGCGCGCCCAGCGCGCTGATGATGGCTTTTTCCATGTCGTCTGCCGGCATGTCGTTTTCAGAATAAAATTTCTGCGCTTCCTGAAAGACTCTCAGCGTTTCGGCAATATGCGGATCACGGTAAGAAAGAAACGCAAATATGCCGAGCGTCGCGTCGAAGGAGGACATGCCTCCGTATGCACCGCCCTGAACACGGATGTATTTGTAGAGGTAACTGTTCGAAAGCTCCCGCGATGCCAGCATCAGAATCGCCGATGAGGGATCATTGTACGGGGGGGCTTTCATGGCGCGGGCGACATAAGATACCTGCGTGGGAACGGCAATTCCCGCGGAAACCGGCAAAAGCAACGGCTCGTCGTGTCTGTCCGAACGTTGGCCTGCCTGCAGTTTTATAAGCAGCCGGCCGATATTTTCCCGGACCAGCGCCAGCCCATCGGCCTCGGCGGTCAGGTTGATGAGCAGGTTATTTTGGGTAAAGATGATGGTCTTCAGCTGCCTCAGTTTGTCGCGCAGGTTTTTCCGTGCTGCATTGGAATCATCCGACTGTTGCTGGACAAATCGCAGCTGGGTCCTGCCGTGCCATTGTTCGTCGCGGTAAGCCGGAAGCGTGAGCGCTGCGCCCGCCGCCCGTTTGGCAAAGACATGACCGGAGGGGACAACGGAGGATTGAAGACCGTTTTTCCGTTCAGCGATTAAATCGCGCATTCTTGCTTCGTGGTCCAGGTCTCCTTCGCAAAGGATATCGCACAAGACATTAATTGCTTCCGGGACATTGCGATAGAGCGCCTTGAAGGAGAAGATCATTTTTTGCCAGGTGTCTGTCGCGTCGGCCA
>CAZXIP010000217.1:0-3559 GCA_964640755.1 uncultured Smithella sp.
GGCAGACACGGGACTTTTTACCTCGTGCGTGAGCGTCTGGATGTATTGCTCTACGTATTTTTTGCCCTCAAGTGTGGTTTTCATTTTTTCAAACGCTTTTCCCATTTCACCGATTTCCGTGGAGTCTAGTTTGGGGATGGTGACGTTCTTTCCTTCCCCGATGTCATTGGCGTAGCGTGTAAGGCGCTTGATGGGCAGCGTGATCCACCAGGAAGCAAGCAGACTTAAAATGATCGCGGCCAGCATGGAGACGGAGACCACCTTGTAGAATTCGGGTTTGAAATTCGCGATGAAGTTGTTGATATTGGTTGTCGGTTTGGCGACTGTCAGGACGCCCGCAATGTCGCCGCGGACATAGATGGGAGCGCCGACATAAAGGACGGATGATTTCGGATCCGCGACGCTTGCCCTGGTGGAACGAGCGCCGTATGCCCCTTCCAGCGTCATGCGGACATCCCGCCATTTTGTGAAATCGGCGCCGACATTATCCCTGTTTTGAGCGTCAAAAATCACTTTGCCGTTTTTATCGGTAATGTAGATATTCATGTCCACATTTGTTTTGTCAAATTCATAGATTCTGGCAGACAACCGCCGGCGATAAACATCGTCAAATACCTGATACAACCGGTCAGTGCTGAATTGCTTCGCTTCCAGATCGCTGCCCACCATCGTAGCCAGAATATTGGCCTGGTCCACAAGAGGGTCTTCCACCCCTTCCAGGTAACGGAAACGGACTTTGTCTTTCATCCAGTTTGCGGAATAATAAAAGCAGGCCGCAAAAATAATCAGGTAGAAGACAAAAATGCGGATGCCGATTTTCATAAATTTTCTTTCAGGGAATATCCGGCGCCCCGATGAGTGATGATCGGTTCAATGTCCGGTTCAATCGACTTCAATTTCGCCCGCAGATTCTTGACATGCGCGTCCACGGTCCTGTCCATGCTGGCCTCCGGAACGTCCCAGGCGAGGTCCATCAGGTGACTGCGAGAATACACGTGTCCGGGCCTCCTGATAAAAGTGGTCAGAATCCGGTATTCGTAATTGGATAAATCCAGTGGTTTGCCGAAGTAGGTCACTTGCCGTTTTGATTCATTGACCTGAAAAGCACGGGAACCTGATTCAGTCGATGGGCCTGTTTTTGAACGCCTGAGAATTGCTTTGATTCTCGCGGAGAGCTCGCGCGGGCTGAAGGGTTTTACCACGTAGTCGTCCGCGCCGATTTCCAGGCCGACCACGCGGTCGATTTCCGTTGTCCGTGCCGTCAGAAACATGATCGGCGTGTTGCTGGTTTTCCGTATTTCCCTGCAAAGGTCAAATCCGTTAATATCCGGAAGCCCCACATCCAGAACGATCAGGTCAATCCTTTCGCTCTGCAGCAGGGGCAGCACCGGACTGCCTTCTGCGAGGCTCAGGGTTTCAAATCCGTCTGTTTCCAAAACGTAACGGATCGCGTCTGCGATGGCCGGTTCATCATCTACAATGAGAATTCGCTCTTTCATCAATCCTGCCCGGGCTCCTGTTTCGGTCTGACTGATTTATAGCATATTACCAGAAGAAACATCATTACAAAAAGCAAAAAACTGACAAGCAGGACAGACATGGCATGCTCCCGGAATAAAGGTTGATTTTTTACAGATGCCTGGTTCAGGGCGGGCAGGGCCAGTACGATCAGCAGATACCAGAACAGGGGGGGCAGGCAGGAGATCAACATGCTTTTATAATAACCGTATTTATTTTTTTGTCTGCTGCGATCAATTTGATTCCGCCTGGATGAGAATTTTTGAACGCTAAAATAGAGGAAGCACAGACAGACGAAATAAATGACAATGCCGGCCAGGCGATGGATTTTTTCCGGTGTGATCAACGGGGTGTAAATGTCGGCGCGGTAAAGATAGATGGAAAGAATAATGCGCAGACTGTTTGTGCACACGGTCATGCCATAGGCGGCCGCAAAACCGGTCAGTATGTGGAGCGCCGGAGATTGTTTCCGATTTGTGGAGTAAACGAGCGTCAGCGCCGACATGCAAAATGCGGTGATCATGAAATTGATGCCGGCGCAGCCGGGGATAATGGCGATACGCTGGCTGATGCTCACGTATCCGACGTTCTTTTCCTTCATGAATTGCTCGCCGGTCAAAACTTCAACAAGGGATGCAGTAGGGCCAAGAATCCAGGTGAGGTCTTCGCTTGTGGATTGGCTGTATCCGTGTTTCAGCCCTGCTGCAATGCATAAAACCAGCAGACAGTAAACAATTTTTCTTGCGGTAAGCTGATTCAACATTTTCATTTTTCCCCCTTGTTGAAAATCTTCGGATCTAAATGCGGTTGTTTTTTACAGGCCTGCTTCTTTTTCTGAGGGCCGCAACCATAATGATCAGAGCTGCCATGATAAGCAGCAGATAAAATTCCGGTTCCGGTGCGTTCTGCATCCCGCCCCCCACGGCAAATTCGGATACACCTGCTGGCAGCGGCAGGGGTTGTGTGATATCCCGGCTTTTGGCTTCGGGATTGCGGACAACTTCATGTACGGTAATAAAAGATGTGTGGGCTGTGAGCAAATTATACTTAATTCCGAGATTGATGATCTTGTCCTTGTTGTCCGTATCTCCATATGGGGTGTTAAAATCTGAAAGAAAGAAAAGCTTTTTTCTTGCCCATAATTGTTTGAGCGCAGCATTTTTATCGGAAGGTTCAATTCCGGAAAGATCCAATGATTGAGAATATTTATTGATGCCGTTTTGACCGGTGACGGTGATTTTGCCCTGAGGATTCCCGCGCCATTTTCCGATGATGGCAATCGGCCGTTCGGCAAACATATCAGGAATTTTTTCCGGTTCGACATCATAGACCTCAAAGCCTTCGAAAGAAACGCCAATGCCCGTTAAAAGCGGCGAGGCAATATAGTTCCGGAATTTTTCCGCAGCGACCGCCGCTTCTTCCCGTTTGGTGATGATAAAAGGCTCACCCTGTCCGGCATGTGCAACGCCTTCAATCAGATACCGATTGACGCTGCTGCCGATGCCGAAAGAAAAGAAATTGGTATTATTGAGGTTTTCCCGGATGAGCTGCAGGGCTTCCTTTTCCGCCGCAATATATCCATCGGTTACCAGAATGACTGAACGGGAAACGTTATCCTTTCGGGGGATTGAAACGGCCGTCTTCAATGCTTCAAAAAGTTCTGTTCCACCGCTGCCCTGCTGCCCGTCAATTAAACGGATCGCTTGATCAATGTTTTCCTGGCTGGCTGATACAGACGCCGGCGACATAGTGACCGAACGGCCCGAGAAAAGAACAACGTTAAACCGGTCTGCGGGACGCAGTCCGCTGATCAGATTTTGCAGAAGTCTCTTGGAGATATCAAGAGGGAAGCCATACATGGAACCGGAAACGTCAACCACAAAAATATACTCTCGTGCGGGAATGTCGGAAGTCCTGATATGATGCGGAGGTTGAACCATCAGTAAAAAGAAATTTTCGTCTTTTCCCTGGTATAACATCAAACCGGAATGAATTTTTTTGCCGGTCAGGCGGTACTTCAAAATGAAGTCCCTGTTGCCGC
>CAZXIP010000218.1:0-3513 GCA_964640755.1 uncultured Smithella sp.
GTTGTATGGAAACACTGGCCTTGATTCCCTTGGTGGGAAACATCGTGTCGTCGGTGGTGTCATAGCCCAGACCGACAGTGACTGAACTGGTCGTTCTTTCTCCTTCCTGTGCAATGATGTATGAAGAGGCCGTGAAATAATTAACGTCCTGAATGTTGTCAATGCTGTATCGGTAGCCTATCGAGCCGCTTATTTTGTCCCAGATCGGGTAAGCCAGAGTTATTCCGGCCCCTTTCGTATCCAGCGTGTAGGAGTCGTATTCCTTCTTGTACTTCCAGACATCCGCCTTGGTCCACAGTGGCAGATCAAAAAGCCAGGGTTCGATGAAGGACAGTTCATAGTTATTGGTTTTGGAACCCAGCGAGGCTTTGAGGCTTAAGATCTGCCCATAGCCCAGGAAATTCTGCTGGGAAACCTGTGCCATGACCACCGCCTGGTCAACGGCGCTGTATCCCGCGCCGATCATGAACATGCCCGTATTTTTTTCTTTTACCCGGATGTTGACGTCCATCTTGTTGTCCGGCGCTTTTTCCGTCTGGAAATCGACTTCTTCAAAATAACGAAGCGCGTTTAAATTGTTATAACTCTTTTTAAGTTTCGTCGTCGAATATAAATCGCCCTCTACAATAGCCAGTTGCCGACGGATGACTTTGTCGCGTGTGGTGGTGTTGCCCGAAATACCGATGCGCGCGATGTGAACGGGTTCGCCCTTGGTCAGTTGGAAATTGATGTCAACAAGCTGTTCGGCGTCATGCGTCACGACTTTCGGAGTGACATCGGCGTGGGCATAGCCTTCGTCATTGGCCGCCACCGTGATGGTTTCAATATCTCTCATGACCGCTTCGCGGTTATAGTTCTGTCCTTCTTTTGTTTTTAAAAGAGCAAACAGACTCTCCCTGGTTTTTCCGATCTCGTCCCCGGAAATTTCAACTTTGCCAACGTTGAATCTTTTGCCTTCCTGAACGGTGATCTTGATGTCAATGCCCTTTTCATCATGCGTGATGACGGGTTCAGCAATCTGGGAGTTAATAAAACCGTTGTTGAAATAAAAAGATGATATTTTCTGTACATCCTGCTTGAGCTGATTACCTTGCAGAATGCCATCGTCGGTAAAGAATCCCAGCAACGTTCGCTTTTTTGTGCTCATCTGTTTGAGAAGTTCTTTTGAGGTGAACGCTTCATTTCCCTCAAACTCAATGGAACGGATATAGACCCGCTTGTTCTCCTTGATGTCCAGAATCAGTACATAATTTTTTTCGCCTTCTTTTTCGATGCGGTCGCTGATCTCGGCATTGTAGTAGCCTTTGGAATCGTAGAGAGCTTTGATTTTTTCAATATCTTCCTTGATTTTCCCCTGATTGAGACCTTGCCGGGTTTTGACCGTCATGACACCCAGAATGTCGTCCCGGTCCAGTTTTTTGTTGCCGATCAGCCGGATTTCCGATATCAGTCCTGCTTCGATTACGGTGAAGGTCAGTACCTTGCCTTCCGCTTCTGATGTCACCTTTGCGCTGACGTCTTCAAATAAACCCATTTTATAGATGGTTTTGATGTCTGCCGAGACATTTTCTTCGCTTAAGGGGTTGCCCGCCTTGCTGCGCAGCTGCTGCCGGATGGCCTCAACCCCGACACTGCGATTGCCCTGGATGTCAATCCGGGCAATGGTATCCAGGAAACCCGTATACGACAGCAGCGTCGTTTTAATTTCGGCCGCCAGTGCTTCCTGACCGGTGGATTCTTTCCCCTGGACAGATGCGGACGGATAGATTTTTTCCTGCGCAACGTTGATGATTTGCGCGTCAATACTCAGAGTTTCACCGAACTGTGTGATGCTGCCGGTGACCACATAATCCGCTTTCAGAGCTTTCCCCGTCGAGATGGCTTTGCTTTTTGTAACGGCAACGCCGCTCTTGGCAAAATCGTCCGCCCTGACGACTTCAATTGCACTTTCTTTTTGAAATTCCTTTACCAGGTGATTATAAAATGATTCCTGCAGGTTTACGCTTTGGTCTCCCGCGTGCACGTCAAACGGCAGAATGCATATTTTCTTGATGTTTTCAGCACGCGCTTGAGCGAGAAGGCAAAAAACGCAAAGAAATGCAACCAACAACACCTGAAATGCTTTTTTATTGAATATCATAAATTTCCCCATCACGTAGACCGATCCTCTTGGACATCCTGTCTGCCAGTAGTTTGTTGTGCGTGACAACAACTAACGTTATTTTTTTTTCTTTGTTCAAATGAATCAGGATGTCTTCTATCTTTTTTCCTGTTTCCGTGTCAAGATTTCCTGTAGGCTCATCGGCCAGCAGGATTTCCGGCTCCATCACCAGAGAGCGGGCGATGGCGACACGCTGCTGCTCCCCTCCCGACAGTTCGCCGGGTTTGTGCTTTACTCGATGTTCCAGACCCACTTCCTGCAGCAATTGATACGCTTTGTCCGCTGCCTGCTTTTTGGCCAGCCCGCTGATCAGCGCCGGCATCATTGTGTTTTCCAGGGCCGAAAATTCCGGCAGCAGATTATTAAACTGAAAAACAAAGCCTATCGTTCTGTTGCGGAACGAGGCAATTTTTTTTTCACCCCACTCAAAGACATTGTTGCCGCCAATCAGCAGCATACCCGATGTCGGATGATCCAGCGTTCCGAGAATATGAATGAGCGTGCTTTTCCCGGCGCCGGAAACACCCAGGACAGCCAGTGAATCTCCCTTCTTAACCTCAAGTTTTAAATTTCGCAAGACTTCAATTCTATTGCCGTCTTTTATAAAGGTTTTAGATAAATTGTCCAGTATAATCATATTTGCCCGTGCTTCATGGATTATTCGTACCTCAGGGCTTCAGCCGGATCCAGCCTCGATGCGCGAAAAGACGGATAAATAGTTGATATGAAACAAATAAGTATCGTTCCAATCACAATGGTAACCACATCTGAGTAATTGACCTTGGAAGGAAGCTCGCTCAAGTAGTATACGTCTCCGGGCAGAATTTTAAAATTAAAGATTTTTTCCACAAACAGAGAAATCTTCTGTAAATTCAAAGCAATTAAGAGACCGGCGATGCATCCGAAAAAAGTGCCGACCACTCCGACAATCAGTCCCTGGTAAATAAATATCTTCATGATCGTGGCGGACGTTGCCCCCATGGATTTTAAAATGGCAATGTCCTTGTTTTTTTCCATAACGACCATGATCAGGGCGCTGATGATGTTGAAGGCGGCCACCAGTACAATCAGGCTCAGAATGATAAACATCACGCGTTTTTCCAGCCTGAGCGCTGAAAACAGGTTTTTATTCATCTGCATCCAGTTTTGTGTGAAGAAGGGGAAACCAAGCCTGTTTTGAATGCTCCGTGCGATCACATCCGCCTTGTAGATATCGCTGACGACAATATCGATTCCCGTTACGGAATCTCCCATGTCTAAAAATTCCTGGCAGCTTTTCAGCGAAAGAAACGCCAGCTTGGAGTCGTATTCATAAAACCCGGATTCGTAGATGCCCACCACGACAAATTTTT
>CAZXIP010000219.1:0-3503 GCA_964640755.1 uncultured Smithella sp.
ATCATCAAAAGCCCATAATAAACTAATGTATTTTTGCTCAAAATGAATTGAAAGTCAAGAACAGAGGGTACTTGGAATATTTATATTTTATCATGTCTTGAAAATGAATGTATTGTTCGTCTATAATTGAAACATGAGAAAAATCTGTAATGCGCAGGAGGATTGATGTAATGATCGTGAAAAAAAGAATATGGTTCTGGGCAATCATCATTTTCCTAATCCCTTTAACGGTCACCGCTGGTGAGTATAACAAGGGAGTTTATGGAAAGGTCATTCTCCAGACAGACAAAATGAGCAACGGAGAGCCGATTGATTATCTGGATAAGGACCGCCCCAGGGTAACTGTCATGAAAGTGGAGATCGCCCCGGGCAAAGGGACGGGTTGGCACAGTCATCCGATGGAGGTTTATGCTTACGTGTTGTCCGGGCGTCTGACCGTTGAAATGGAAGACGGAAAAACAACCGAGTTTAAAAAAGGGGATGCGATTATCGAAGTTGTCAATCTTAAGCACAACGGAATCAACAAGGGGAAAATTCCTGCAAAACTCGTAGTCTTTTACCTGGGCGGAGAAGGTATGCCGACCGTGATCAAAAGCGACAAACCTTAAACCTTCGGTCGCTGAGCCTGTCGAAGCGTTTTTTCTATTCCCCGATGATTTTCACGAGCACTCGTTTTTTTCTGCCGCCGTCAAACTCACCGTAGAAAATCTGTTCCCAGGGACCGAAGTCGAGCTTGCCCCTGGTTACGGCGACGACCACTTCGCGTCCCATAATCTGTCTTTTCAGGTGCGCGTCGCCGTTGTCTTCGCCGGTGCGGTTGTGCCGGTAAAAGGGCACGGGCGCGTGCGGCGCGAGTTTTTCCAGCCAGTCTTCGTAATCCTGGTGAAGGCCCGGCTCATCATCGTTGATAAAAACAGACGCCGTAATATGCATGGCATTGACCAGCACGAGGCCTTCCTGAATGTTGCTTTTCCTCAGGGCTTCATTCACTTTGCCGGTAATATTGATAAAAGCACGCCTGCCGGGGACGTTAAACCATAGTTCTTCCCGATAGGATTTCATAAAGTAAACCTCACGGTTGAAATGTAATTAACTTTACAAGCTTATTGCCTTATGCTATGCAGCAAAAAAATATGCAAGATTATCTTTTCCAGGAGTAAAAAAATATGTCCGGCCATTCAAAGTGGAGCACCATCAAAAGGAAAAAAGGGGCAATTGACGCCAAGCGCGGCAAGATTTTCACTAAAATTATCAAGGAAATTACTCTGGCGGCGCGTCTGGGCGGGGGGGACATTGAAGGCAACGCCCGTTTGAGGCAGGCGGTTATGGCGGCCAAGGAAGAAAACATGCCAAAGGATAATATCGACAGGGCAATTAAAAAAGGAACAGGCGGCGGTGAGGGTGCAGCAGCTTATGAAGAGATCACTTATGAAGGTTACGGTCCCGGGGGAGCGGCAGTCATTGTTGATATCATGACGGACAATAAAAACCGGACCGTGGCGGAGATCCGTCACATTTTTTCGAAACATGGCGGTAATCTGGGTGAAAACGGATGTGTGTCATGGATGTTCGCGAAAAAAGGGAGTATCGTGATCGATAAAAAAGCCATCGGCGAAGATGAGCTCCTGGAACTGGTGCTGGAGGCCGGGGCGGAAGATGTGAGGACGGAAGGCAGTGAGTTTGAAGTAATCACTGAGCCGACGGCTTTTGAAACAGTGAAAAAAGCCATTGACGAAAAGGGCATCAAACACCTGTCAGCATCCATCAGCAAAATCCCTTCCAATACCGTTAAACTGGATGCGGGCAAGGCGGAGTCCATGCTGAAAATGATGGAAAAGCTGGAAGACAACGATGATGTGCAGAACGTTTATTCCAATTTTGACATCGATGAAGATGTTATGGAAAAATTGAGTTAGGAAGCAAGCCTGTTTTTTAACGAAAGCTGATATTTTGCGAATCCTAGGAATCGATCCCGGAAGCCATGTCACCGGTTATGGAGTGATTGATAAAAGCGGCAATTATCTGCGTCACGTTGTCCATGGTGAAATCAAGCCCCGTAAAGACTCGCTTTTGTCTGAAGTCCTGATGGATATTTCACGAAATCTCAGTGCAGTCATTGCTGAAACAAACCCGCAGACGGTCGGCCTGGAAAATATTTTCTATGGTAAAAACGTCCGCAGCCTGATCCGGCAGGCCCAGGTCAGGGGAGTAGTGATTTTGACCTGCGCCGAGAAAGCGATACCCGTTTTTGAATATTCGCCCCTGGAAGTGAAAAAGGCCGTTGTCGGTTACGGGCGGGCGGAAAAACGCCAGGTGCAGATGATGGTGAAAGCCATCCTGAAGCTTGATGTCCTGCCGTCTGCGGACGCGGCAGACGCCCTGGCCGCGGCGATATGCCAGGCTAATTTTCAAAAGGAGCAACCCCTCTGATGATCGCTCTGCTTTCCGGTAAAATCGCATACAAGGGGATATCACATATTGTGGTGGATACACAGGGTGTTGGTTATCGCGTTTTTATTCCGCTCACCACATTTTATGAACTTCCAGATGCAGGGCAACCCATCACTCTACACATTCACACCTCCGTCAAAGAGGATGCCATTAACCTGTTCGGTTTCTATTCGCTTCAGGAACGCGAGCTCTTCCAGTTGATGATTTCCGTCAGCGGCATCGGGCCGAAAGTGGCCATGAATGTTCTTTCAGGTATATCCGCCACTGAACTGCTCGAAGCGATTTCGGGTGGCAATCTGACCAAACTGATCGCTATTCCGGGCATTGGCAGGAAAATGGCGGAGCGCTTAATCCTGGAGCTCAAGGATAAAGCCGTCAAAAAAATGGCGGCGGAACAGATCCCGATGATGGACACGAAGCAAAAACGAAACGAGATGATCCGTGAAGATGTGCTTTCCGCACTGGTTAATCTGGGGTATAAAGCCAATGCCGCCAGGGATGCCCTGGATAAAGTTGCGCGCGAAGCGGAAGGAGAGCTGCCCATGGATCAGCTCTTGAAGAAAGCGCTAAAAATTCTTGCCGGCTGATGCCGGAGGGGTTCAGGTAGAAATTTATGGATGCCCATCTAAAAAATCCTTTAATCAATCCGGTTTGCGCCGAAGATGAAGGCTCACTGGATATCAGTTTGCGTCCGCCTAATCTGGTCGATTATGTCGGCCAGGATAAGGTGAAAAGCAATCTGTCGATTTTTATCGAAGCGGCTAGAAAACGGCGCGAGTCGCTTGACCATGTCTTGCTTTACGGCCCACCGGGCCTGGGTAAAACTACTTTGGCCTATATTATTGCCAGAGAACTCGGAGTGGATATCAAGGTGACTTCGGGGCCGGTGATTGAGCGTCCCGGAGACCTGGCTGCAATTCTGACCAACATGCACGAACATGAGGTATTGTTTATTGATGAAATCCACAGGCTTTCCCACGTTGTGGAAGAAATTCTGTATCCGGCCATGGAGGATTTTCACATTGATATTTTAATCGGACAGGGGCCTTCGG
>CAZXIP010000220.1:0-3502 GCA_964640755.1 uncultured Smithella sp.
TTCTCGACCCCCGCATGACAATGACCATGCCACCATTCGTCACGGCCATGACGGGAATGGACGCCCTGAGCCACGCGATGGAGGCTTACTACTGCCTCCAGAAGAATCCCCTGAGTGATGCGCACGCGCTTTCCGCCGTCAACATGATCTACCAGTACCTGCCGATGGTCGTACAGAACCCATCAGACGCAAACGGCCGCCTGGCGATGTCTGTAGCCGCATGCCTTGCCGGCATTGCCTTTTCCAATTCCATGACCGGCATCGTGCATAACCTCGGCCATGCGAGCGGCTCCGTCTGCGGCGTTCCGCACGGATTGGCCATGGCAATTTTACTGCCCTATGGCCTCGAGTACAACATGCATAAATGTGAGGACACCATCGCACGTCTCCTTTTGCCAATGGCGGGCGTGACAGTTTACCGCGAAACTGCAAAGGAACAAAGGGCGCAGAAAGTGGTTTCCCTCATCCGGCAGCTCAATGAAGATCTCCACAACCTTACGGACGGGCGCCATGCCCGTTGTTTCAGTGAGGTCAGAGACCGTGAGGGAAAGCCAGCGGTCCCCCATGAGATACTGCCCCAGATTGCCAAAGCGGCTCTGAACGACGGGGCTTCCGTGTATAATCCTGAAGACACGGATTATGACGACAATCTGATGGTTCTGGAGGCGGCCTGGAAAGGCTGCCCCCTTGACTTAAGCAAAGTGAAAAAAGGCTGAAAAGCGAAAGGGAAAATGTCATGAGCAAACCTTACATGGGAAAAATTCTGATGGTGGACTTGTCGGATCAAACCATGACACCTGAAGCCATACCCGACCGGGTCTATGAAGAGTATCTCTCCGGAATGGGCCTGGGTGCATACATCCTTTACCACCGTATTCCCGCGGGCGCCGACCCGCTCGGACCAGACAATATTCTGGGTTTCTGTTCGGGATTTCTCACGGGAACGGGCAGCCTGTTTTCCGGCCGGTGGACGCTTGTGGGGAAGTCGCCCCTCACCGGCTGCTGGGGCGACGCAAACTGCGGCGGCACGTTTTCCCCGGCAATCAAACACAGCGGTTACGATGCCATTTTCTTCAAAGGGATCAGTCCCCACCCCGTTTACCTGTACATCAAAAACGGTAAAGCGACCCTCAAAGACGCAGCCGACCTCTGGGGTCGTGACGCGATTGAAACGGAAGAACTTCTCAAACAGCAGTATGGCCCGAAAGCAGCTGTCGCGGTCATCGGTCCTTCCGGTGAAAAGATCTCCCTCATTTCAGGGGTATGCAGTGACAAGGGCAGAATCGCCGCCCGTTCGGGCCTCGGCGCTGTCATGGGCATCAAAAAGCTGAAAGCCGTTGTCCTGGACGGTGTTCACCGCATCGGCGTTTCCGATCCGGTGGCCATGAAGAGATTGAGCCGGAAATGCCTCAAATGGGTCAATTTCCCCCTGCCACTCCCGGGGGGAATGATGGCAAACGTGGGCACTCTCCTGCGTGTGAGCCCTCTTGTTTTTCCGCAGGACGGACTGCTGTATACTTCTATCCTCCGGAAGTGGGGCACGGGAGGCATGAACCAGACGTCCATCGAGTGGGGCGACTCGCCCCTGAAAAACTGGGACGGATCCAACCGTGATTTCCCGACAAAGAAATCCCGAACGCTCAACCCCGATCTCATCAAAAAAACGGAAATCGTCAAATATCACTGTTACTCCTGTCCGCTGGGCTGCGGCGGCATCTGCACCTCGAAGGGAAAACAGGCGCATGTGCACAAGCCCGAGTATGAAAGCATTCTGGCGCTGAGCGGCCTGTGCATGAATGAAGATCTGGACAGCGTCTATTATTTAAATGATCTTCTGAACCGTGCCGGCATGGATACCATATCCGCCGGCGCGACGGCTGCCTTTGCCATTGAATGCTACGAAAAAGGCATTCTGACCAGAGAAGACACGGGCGGTCTGGAGCTTACGTGGGGAAACACTGAGGCAATTGTCACGCTGATCAAAAAGATGATCAAACGGGAAGACATCGGCGATCTGCTGGCCGACGGGACAAAGACCGCGGCGAAGAAAATCGGCAAGGGGTCCATGGATTTTGCCATTCAGGCCGGCGGTCAGGAACCTGCAATGCATGACGGTCGCAACGATCCCGGATTCAATGTTCACTACAGTCTTGAACCGACGCCGGGCCGTCACACACTCGGCGCCCACCTGTATTACGAAATGTTTCAATTGTGGAAACGGGTAAAGGGTTTGCCAAAACCTTCTCCTCTGTATACGAAAGGCAGCAAGTACAAAGTCAACCGGGAGAAAGCGCAGGCCGCCGCCGCCTGCAGCAAGTTCATGAGTCTCGCCAACGGAGCGGGAATGTGCATGTTCGGCCTTTTCATCGGGGCAAAAAGAATACCGACGTTTGACTGGCTGAATGCCGCGTCCGGATGGACGCTGACGCCCGAAGAATACATGACCATCGGCGAACGCATTCAGACCCTGAAACAGGCTTTCAACATCAGGCACGGCATCGAACCGAAAGACAACTTCATCAGTGCCCGTGCCCTGGGCAAACCTCTCCAGAAAGAAGGTGCTAACAAGGGAAGGTTTGTCGATATCGAGAAACTCGCCCCGGATTACTGGGACCAGTTCGGCTGGGACAAGAACACGGGCAAGCCCGAAGAAGAAACCCTGCGAAGGCTGAAAA
Organism: uncultured Smithella sp.; assembly: GCA_964640755.1. Lineage (GTDB taxonomy): Bacteria > Desulfobacterota > Syntrophia > Syntrophales > Smithellaceae > UBA8904. The sequence goes on from CAZXIP010000220.1 coordinate 2,676, forward strand.
TCAAATAAGAGGAAAATAATATGCCCCACACGATTACTGAAAAATGCAACGGCTGCGGCGCTTGCACACGCGTGTGTCCGGCAAGCGCTATCTCCGGTGAAAAAAAGAAGCTGCATGCCATAGACGCAGATTTATGCATCGAATGCGGCGCCTGCGGTAGAACCTGCCCTCAATTAGCCGTTCTGGACGCCGGTGGCTCATTATGCAATATGATCAAACGCTCGGAATGGCCAAAACCGGAGATCGTGGTCGAAAGCTGCATAGCCTGCGGCATCTGTATCGACGCATGCCCGGTTGGATGTCTGGCCCTGTCGGAGCGGCCCAGGGAAAAAGGGGTGGACGCCTTCCCTTACCTGAAAAATCCCAAAGCCTGCATCGGATGCGGATTTTGCAGCCTGGATTGCCCGGTAGACTGCATAACGATGCGAAAACCTGAAAAAGTTGTTGTTCAGGGACCGTAACTCACCGCTTTTTAATGTAGGGCGTGCCGTGTGACCGTCCGGTTGTTTGCCAAACACGCCGTTTCGGACTGCTCGGGGAGCAGTCCCTGCAATTTTCACCTCCGGCGTGCCGCGCCACCTCCGCCGGCGGAGGATATGAGGCGGTTGTGACATAAGTATTTAATAATACAAGATTTCACAATCATGAATCACCATAATTCTTCCCTCCTATCACCTGCCCCATGAAATCATGAACACAATGAAATACAATGAAATACACCGAATTGCGTATTTACAATCTGCCTCCTTCAGTGTAATTTGCTTCAGCTTAAAAAAACGGTTTTTTGCCGGCACAAAGGTTGTGGAATGTGAGCAATTAACAAACAG
>CAZXIP010000221.1:0-3492 GCA_964640755.1 uncultured Smithella sp.
TGATGTCATGCCAGATGCCGTAATCCTTCATGCGCATGGCAATCCGGTCCGGCTGGGTCTGCATCAACAGCTTCAGGCTCTGGGGGAGAGTTTGAACGTTGTCTTTATCCATTCTTTACACACCTCAACGGAAACGAACCTTTCTGCGATATCGCTTGTATCCCTTCGCCGATGTTTCCGTGGCTATTCCCAGGTAGAATTCTTTCACATCATCATCTTCACGCAGCACTTCCGGTTTGTCGGCCCGCACAATGCGACCGTTCTCCATAAGAAATGCATAGTGAGAATATTTGAGCGCCATGTTGACGTTTTGCTCGACAAGCAAAATGGTTACGCCTTCCTGATTGATCCTCTGAATAATGCCGAAAATCTCTTTGGTCAACAGCGGCGAAAGCCCCAGCGACGGTTCATCCAGCATCAGCAGTTTGGGACGGCTCATCAGTGCCCGGCCAATCGCCAGCATCTGTTGCTCACCGCCGCTTAAATGCCCGGCCTGCTGATTTCTGCGCTCGCTTAAGATAGGGAACTGCTTGAGAATGCCTTCAATATCGTCCTTAATCCCCTGTCTGTCTTTACGTGTGTAAGCGCCCATCTGAATGTTTTCCATCACCGTGAGTTCCGGAAAAACCTCGCGGCCTTCCGGCACATAGCTGACACCGAGACGGACAATCTCTTCCGTATCCATGCGGTCGATTCTTTTGCCCATGAACTCAATGGTGCCTTTTTCCGGTTGATCGTCTTCCAAAAGACGCATGATGGTTTTGAGCGTTGTTGTTTTCCCCGCACCGTTACTTCCCAGAAGCGCGACGATATCGCCCTGCTTGATTTCAAAGGAGATGCCGTGCAGCGCCCGAATCAGATCATACCAGGTTTCGATGTTTTTGACGGCGAGCATCAGTCCTCCTCTCCCAGATAGGCGGCGATCACATCCGGATTCTTCTGCACTTCCTGTGGCGTGCCCTCGATAATTTTAACGCCCTGGCTGATGGCCAGGATTCTGTCTGAAATGCCCATCACCATGTTCATGTCATGCTCAATGAGCAGAATCGTCACTTTATAGTCTTCCTGAATGTCCTTGATCCAGATACGCAGATCATCTTTTTCCTCAGTGTTCATGCCGGCGGAAGGTTCATCCAGAAGCAGAACCTTGGGCTCCAGAGCCAGCGCCCGGCCCAACTCCACCAGCTTGCGTTTCCCGTAAGGCAGGTTGGAGACAAACTGGTCGCGCAGAGATTGGAGATCAAGAAAATCAACGATATGTTCAATAACTTCCCGATGCCTGATCTCTTCCCTGGCAGCCCGGGAATGCCTTCCCCACATAAAGGCACCGCCAAGAATGCCTGTTTTCATGTGGATGTGCCGCCCCAGCATGAGATTATCCATTACAGTTGCGTTTCCGAAAAGCTGGATGTTCTGAAAAGTCCGCGCCACACCTTTGCGGGCAATAATGTCCGGACGCCGGCCAACAAGATTTTCGTTTTCCAGAATCACATCGCCCTCATTGGGCTTATAAATGCCGCTGATCATATTGAAGATCGTGGTCTTTCCGCTTCCGTTCGGTCCGATGATCGAGAATATTGTGTTTGGCCCGACTTCAAAACTGACATCATTCACTGCTCTGATGCCGCCGAAAGCGATGCTGAGGTGTTCCACTTTAAAATGCGCCATAAGCCTTTTACCCGTGACCGCAACAACCGGTTTATTACAACGGGAAGCAGGGTGAAGACCCCGCCTCCCGTTTGTTTCATTTATTTTTTCTTCTTCCAGGTTGCCAATTCGTTGGTTGTCCAGTCCTGCAGCGTGATGTACGTGGAATTGGGACCACACTTCTGAATCATGATGGAGTCCGAGCCCTGATGGACATCAGGGCTCCAGGTAACCGGAGAACCGATTCCCTGAAACTTTTTCATCGAGTTGAGCTGTTTTAAGACCGCTTCCGTGCTGAGTTTCGGACCGGTCTTTTTGAGGGCTTCGATCAGAGGTTCGGCAAAGAGAATGCCCGCCATATAGAAGGTGCCCCAGCGTTCTTCCGGAGCATATTTTTTTGCGGCCTCACGGTATTTTTTCAGAAGCGGTGTGTCGGAGTCGGGAGCAAGGACAAACGCGCCGGTGATAACACCTTCCCACAGTCCGCCGGTAATTTTGTTCATGAGCGCATAGTCGGACAATGTATTGGAAGAAATCCACTGCGGTTTAAATCCAATTGTTGAGGCTGTTTTCAGCGCAATCGTGGCCGAGGTCGGATTGACCCACATGATGACCACATCGGCCTCGGATTTTTTCAGGCGCAGCATCTGGGAAGAAAGATCTTTTTCACCCGGTTCTACGGAACTTTCTTCCACAAGTTTCATGTTGAGTTTAGCCATCCTGGCCTTGCATCCTTCCAAACCGCTTTTGCCATAAGCATCATTCTGATAAAAGAAAGCGATTTTTTTCGCTTTGAGCTTTTCCACAGCATATTTGGTCAAAATACTTGCTTCATCTTCATACAGGGGATAAATCCCGAAAAGATAGGGCTGTGCCGGGAATACGTATTCATTAATAGCTGTAGCAGGGCCAACCCAGATGACCTTGTTTTCGGCCAAATAACCTTTTACCGCCATGCCGGCTGCCGCGCTCACACCGCCGACAAAGGCAAATATCCCCTCACGTTCAACCAGTTCCTTGACCACAGCCTTGGTCTGCGCGGGGTTATACTGATCATCGCGGATGAAGTATTTGATTTTGCGTCCATGAATGCCGCCTTCATCGTTGATGATTTTGACAAGGATATCCGTCCCCCGGGCAACCGATCCCCATGGTGCGGCAGGCCCGGTCTGAGGCCCCCACTGTGCAATCCGGATTTCTTTGCTATCAAATCCCGGCTTGGCTGCGCAGGCCCAGCTTGAAATCATAAAAACGGTAGATACAATCATGACTGCGATAAGTACTTTTTTCATAACCCCTCCTTCAGTTTGTGGATCGTTAACGGTACCTGTTCCCTAAAACCTCTTTTTTACGTTTTATCCCTTGTACCAGTTCCCCTTCTCTTTCAGAAAAGTGAAACTGTAATTAAAGACACTGTTCTCTCCCGAATGTTTAAATGTTACGTCCACTTCGACCTGGACAAACTTGTCTACGTCGGGATAGTCTTTCCTCATGTCGTTATCCCGCAGTCGATAAATATTCACAATCCGGTATGTGTTGATCTTCACGGGGGAATTATTGATAATATCATTCAGAAACTGATCATAGGTATGAGTTTTCCTGTAAGCAGAGGAAGGAGCAAGCAGGGTATACACCTGCTTCAGATCGCCCTCCTTTTCGGCCTTTAGATAATTATTGGCAACCTTTTCAATAGCGCTCTTTTCCAACAGCATTTCAACTTTGTTCCGGGGAACATCCCAAATCAGCAGGCCGGCGATCATCATCGCCACGACGGCACAAAGAATGATTTTGATTTTCTTCCCGCTCATGAAAAATCTCCCGGATCCATCAACCCATCCGTCCAAT
>CAZXIP010000222.1:0-3476 GCA_964640755.1 uncultured Smithella sp.
CAGAGCGCCGCAGCCTATGAGAACATGACGCCTCTTGAATATATGCTGAAGGTGATGCGTGATCCGCGAGAGGATGCAGGCAGACGCGATAGAATGGCAATCGCAGCCGCGCCCTTCTGTCATGTCAAAAAGGGTGAAAGTAACAGCAAAACGGAAAAGTTGAACAAGGCAACGATAGCAGGCGCGGGGAAGTTTGCACCAATGAAACCGCCTTTGAAACTGGTGAAGTGATGGATTTAGTGAAGGTTATAGATAATGTCCGCGATTGCGGACAAAAAGTAACCAATTGGTTACAAAATGTCACTGGTTTAACGTCTACCACGGTAGACACTGAACGCAATTTGTCTACAATTGTAGACACTGAGAGAGACATTTCCGCAGTAGCGGAAAACGTAAACAATTGTTTACAAAATGCATCGGGTGAAGGGGTTAACAATAATAATATCAATAACATACCATATGCCAGTCTAATCATATCAGCATCAAGGGGAATTAACCGGTCTGGCTGCCCGACGCGCTCAATAGGTGTCAAAAAATCAGAAAAGGTGTCCAGGGCCTATGTATTCATACACACCGGCAGGCAAATGAACCGGCGGGTGTGTTGCGTGTTGGATTTCGCATAAAAAAAGGTTTTTTTAAAAAAAGAGGGGATAGGGGAAGTGTTCATACACAACGACCAGCTAATTAACCGATCTGGCTCCCACACGCTAGATTCCGCAATATCTCGACAGGGGGTAAGTTATCACGATATCGAAAACGATTTGCCTAAAGGAGACTGAAGGCACGAACAGCCGCACATGGGAGACCATGACCGGGATCGTTAGCACAAAACGCAAGCAAGCTGGACGGAGACCGATAGCGAAGGCGACGAGCTGAGAAGCAAAGCGCCGGTGAGCGGAAAATGTTTTTAAAAAAATAAAAAAACTTAAGGAGACACACTATGTATTCACAACAGGAAGTAGAAAATTTTTTGAAAAAAGAGGACGAGCTTGTCCTTCTTGAAAATAAGATTCAGGACCTTAACCGGAAGGATTTTTTGAACGATGCGGAAAGCGATCTTTTGAGCGAGCTGCATCTGAAAGCAAACGAGATCCGTCGGGTGCTGCCTAATAAACCGGTGACTTTGCAGAACAGCGTCACCAGCAGCAGGCGGCCAGGCGCTTTTAAAAATCTTGGTGAACAGCTTATTGCTGTCAGGAAAGCAGGCACGCCTGGACAGCCGATTGATTCCCGGCTTTATAACGCGGCCACTGGTCTTTCTGAACAAGTCCCGTCAGAAGGTGGTTTCCTTCTGCAACAGGATTTCGGGAAGGATATTTACCAGGCTGCCTTTTCTGCAAGCGTGATTCCGTCTTTGTGCCGCAGGGTGCAGATTTCGGGTAATGCTAACAGTATCAAGATTCCGGCGCTGGATGAGTCCAGCAGGGCGGACGGTTCGCGTAATGGTGGTGTGCTGTCTTACTGGAAATCGGAAGCTTCTGAGCTGACCGGATCAAAACCGAAATTCAGGGAGCTTGAACTTAACCTGAAAAAACAGGTTGTTCTGGTTTACTCAACAGATGAACTTTTACAGGATGCAGTTGCCCTGGAAGGTTTCATCCGCAAAGTGGCTGCCGATGAATTAAGTTTTAATCTGGCAGATGCCATTATTAACGGTACAGGAGCCGGGCAGCCTTTGGGTATTCTGAACAGTGGCAGCCTGGTTTCGGTTGCAAAGGAAAGCGGTCAGAAAGCGGACACGATTGTCTTTGAGAATATTTTGAAGATGTGGAGCCGGATGATCGGTCCGTCGCGGTCAAACGCGGTTTGGCTGATTAACCAGAGTGCTGAACAGCAGTTGTTCTCCATGTCTTTGTCAGTCGGCACTGGTGGCGCTCCTGTTTATTTGCCGGGAGGCGGCGCTTCAGATCGGCCCTATGCGAGTCTGTTCGGGCGTCCGGTGATTCCTTGCGAGCAGTGCGCGGCACTCGGCGATCAGGGCGACATCATCCTGGCCGATTTTTCAAACGGTTACATTCTTGCCGAAAAGGGCGGGATTCAGGCGGATGTAAGCATTCACGTTTCGTTCCTGTACGATCAGAGCGTGTTCAGGTTCATCATGCGCGTGGACGGTCAGCCGATGCTGGACAAATCTGTCACGCCTTTTAAGGGCAGCGATGCTTTAAGTCATTTCGTGGCACTTGCGGCCAGAGCGTAAATATTAACCAAAAGGCCGGGGGCTTAGGTTCCCGGCTTTTTCCATAAGGAGTTTAAAATGCGATTAAGTGAAAAAGTGAAAAAGGTTCCTTTGCTTGCCAGTGCTGACATTACAGCCGGTACTGACAGCGATTCGATTAATATGAAAAACTTTCATTCCGCGAGTTTCGATATTGTTTTCGGGCCGTCTTATACCGAGGCCGGGGGGACCGGCGGCGCGGTGATTAAACTGTATTCGGGCGCGACAGTGGGGGCAAAGACAACGGCCATGACCTTCAATTATCGCTATACCGGAGGCGCAATCGCAGCAGCGGACGCAGATGTGCTGTCTGCCTTTGCTACAAGTGCAGCCTTGACTTGCGCGGCAGCGACATACACGTCGAGAATGTTAACGATTGAAGTAGAAGCTTCTGAGCTGACAGACGGGCATTCCTGGTTGACGATTGAAGTCGGTTCACAAGCGGGTGCGGGTGAAATGGTGATTATCGCTCATTTGATTCCGCGATATTCCAGCGCGGCTGATATTACAGCCTTGACATAAGGGGGGGTGACTTATGGCAATCGCAATCACTACCCCGACAGTCGGGAAATTTGGTTTCATCCTGAACGCAACGAGCGCGGATGCTTCAGGGTGTGAAGTCCTGAAAGCAGGGGCAGCCGGTCAGTCAATCGTTGTGGATCATATTACGATTAACAGCGCAGCCGCTATCACTATCACGATTGGTGAAGGTGAAACAGACAGCGGAGTGACAACGGCGCTTATTGGTCCGATTGCAATGGCAGCGAACAGCTCTATTCAATGGGATTTTCCGTCGGGCATTATTCTGACGGCAGCAGCGGCACTGACAGTTGATGCAAGTGGAGCCGGTGCAATATGCGTATTTGCATACGGCAGAGTCATTTAAAATATTTCCTCTTAAATGAGGGTATTGTGCAGGTGGCGGCAGCCTGCCGGGTAACCGGGATTTGCCGATGGAGTCCAGCCGACAGGTGACTTCATTTTCAGCAAAAACAGTCGGCGGCAAGTGTGTCGTATCTCGCGGCATAAGCTTGTATTGCCGGGGCTTCTTAGGAGGCCCTGGCAATTACAATACAAGGGGAGTTGACGCGCGTTTAAACTTCCACAAGCGGTTTTATGAGCGAAATTTGGTCAATGGTAGCGGCAATCAATATAAAAAATGTTTTGCCTATGATTGAAGCGCCGACAGACAATTTTAATCTTATGGCAATGGCCCGGAGAATCGAGCGGAAATATAAAAACCCGGCGAACTGGAATTGCT
>CAZXIP010000223.1:0-3443 GCA_964640755.1 uncultured Smithella sp.
AACTTTTTCCCCTTTGGTTTTGTCTAAACAACAAAAGAATGAACATTCCCAAATCGAAGGAGGAAACGTTATGAAATCATTATTAGCAGTGTGTGCGGTTTTATTCATGTGGGTCAGCTTTGCCGCTGCCGAAACGATCGGCGATACGATAGAAGTCAGCATCGTGTCCGATAACGGACGTCTGCTGCCATTCTACCACGTGAAAGATCGTCCGGCGCTGAAGAAGGTTTACGCAGAAGCTGTAAAAGGGGATCATTACCGGATTGTTGTTCGGAACAAGCTCAACCGGAGAGTTGGTGTTGTTGTCGCAGTTGACGGCAGGAATATCATTTCGGGGCAAAAGTCATGGCTCAGGAATCATGAAAGAATGTATATCCTTGAACCCTACGCAACCAATGAATATTCAGGCTGGCGATCGGCTCAGGATACCATCAACCGTTTCTACTTTACCGATGTTCCGGATTCGTATGCCGCGGCATTTGGCGACGAGTCCGCCATGGGAGTTATCGCCGTGGTGGCTTACCCCGAAAAGCGTCGCATCCGGCCTTACAAGGACGGTATTTTCTCTGCGCCGTGGAAGGGGGATCGCTCAGAAGCCGAAGGGAAATTCGAATCCAGGAGCAAAGCGGCAGCCCCATCAGCCCAATCCGAAGCCATGGACAGCGCCGGAACCGGATACGGTCGGGAAGAATATTCACCTTCTTACCGTGTTTCATTCAATCCCGAAAGGAGGGCCACGGAGTCCATCCTGATTAAATACGAATGGCGCGAAACTCTCTGCAAAAAGAACATCATTGACTGCTGCAGCTCTTCCAATCGATACTCATCAAACCGGATCTGGGATAATAACGGCTACGCGCCGCCCCCTCCCTGCAGACGTTAATTAACAGAAATAATGTTTAAATCAGGCAGGGTCAAAAAAACCCTGCCTGATTTTATCGCTTCCCTCTTCTGGCAGGTTTTTTTATCACCTATAAATTGGACTCTACCTTGTTTTCCCGGCAGGGATCTTTGGAACGATCTTCTTCAATTCACGGAATATGGATTCTTCCTCATCTGCACATTCTCTGAGAATAGCGGCATAGGAGGCAAATCCCTCTCCCTCCCGTGATCTTCCCTTGCAGTGCCGGGCAGCCTGAATGCCAAAACTCCGCCATTTGTCCCCTGCCGCGGTCATTTGAACGGATATTCGCAAAAGCCTTTCATCATTCAGAATCTTCGCGGAATCTTCCAGGAAAGCCGCCAACATGTACCTGAAACCCGCACCCCCCGTTCCGATTTCCTCCTGCATCATGATGACATTGCCCAGGTTACGGCGGCTGCCGTGTTCCCCGAGAGTGGCTGGCCACTTTTCCATCCTGGCGGCGATATAGCGGATGCCCCTTACTCCGACAAACGGGAAAATGGGCTGGAGCATTGTGCTGCAGACATCGCGGATTCCCGCGGAACACGCGTAGGCAAGCCTCAGTAGATCGGGGACTTTCCGGATGGCAACCATTCTTCCCCTCGGAGCCATTGCTCCTTTTGAAAACCTGGCCTTCCGAAGATCCTTTGCCGGACAAACCGCGATTTCATTGGTTAGAAAATCAGAAACAAGGTAATCGTTTCCCTTCTTTCCAGTCACCACGAGGTTGTGAAGATTCAAATGAATTCTGAAAACTTCCTGAATAAACGGGAGCCAGTAAACTCCCACCTGGAGGCCAACGGGAATGCCTTTTTCAAGTTCAGCATCCAGTGCCTGCATGGCCTTTTCCTGATCGGTGAAGTAGCGGATTTGAGCCTGCACTCCCAAACGCTCCAGGGATTTCTTCATGATGCTACCTGCAGGGGAACGAAAAGACGTCAGAGGAAGTCCCATAAACTTAAGCACAGGGACATGAACAAAATTCAATCCCGAGCCGGTTCCAAAGACCAGGGGCTCTGTAACGTTCAGACCGTTTGCACCGTGATGATTGATCAACCCGGCCGTTACACAGGTTTCACAATGCGCCCCGGCACGGTGCTTGTATCCGGTGTCAATATCCATTTTCGTTATCCTTCATTCCAAGTAAGAGATATTTTCTGTCCAGCCTAGGATTGATGAACTCCTCCAATGTTACACCGAAGAAATCAGCGTACCTCTGAAGGACATCGGTTTTGAGCTTCCCGAACACCGATGGTTTGAGATGCCTTTTGATCCGCCAGCCGGCGATTCCGACATACTGCGCCAGGAGTCTACATTCCATAATGTGAAGAGCCATAAAAAAGGCCAGCGGGCTTTCCTTACCCGACCTGACCCTTTCAGCAGCAGCTTCCACCTGATCGTTGATGTGGTGCTGCATCATTTTAACAGACAGTGTTCCCAGGCTGTTACCCACGGACTCGACTATCTGATACTTTCCTTCATCGTCCACAGCAAAGGTGAGGCGCGGACCGGGCAGATGGGTTTCAGGATCCTGTTCAACGTCTTTGATTTTCACATAATCCTCCTTGTTGAGGCATCGTCCAAAAGTTTCAGAACGGTTTTTTGTCCATTTTTTCCAGACAGACCATGGATTGAAAAAGGTCATTTTATTTTGGTGAACTATAAGAAACATGTTTCTGCATGTCAAGGCGATATTACCCCAATATACGGGAAATATAGCAGGTTCTATCGGGTAAAAAAACAGCAGCAGGCCATAAAAATATTTGGCATTCGTGATCGGCCTTGTGCTGAAGGCTGATATAGTTTAATATTGCCTGCAAACAGGAATTGAAGGAGGCCGGACAATGGAATACCGGATACGCTTGGGAACAAGTACGGACATCGATTTTCTGACCGAGATCATACAGGATTCTTTTCTGGATGTTGCCGAACGATTCGGGCTCACCCCGCAGAACAGCCCGACCCACCCTTCAAATTGCAGCTCTGAGTGGATTATACGGGAAATGAACCGGGGCGTCACCTACTATATTCTGGAAAACGGGGAACAGCCCGTAGGATGTGTTGCTCTGGAAAAGATAAGCGATGAGGTCTGTTATCTGGAGCGTCTCGCGGTTTTACCCGGGCAGCGCCGACAGGGATTCGGTGAAGCACTTGTAAAGCACGCCTTGTCGGAAGCGAGGAACCTCGGCGTTTTTCGCGTGCAAATCGGTATTATTGCCGAACACCGGGAATTGCATGACTGGTATGAAAAGCTCGGGTTTGAAAAAGTGGAAGAAAAAATTTTCCCGCAGCTCGTTTTCCCGGTAGCCTTTATGTCTTACTATTTCCTTTAAGATTGCATCACCCTGTGCGACAAATTTCATAATGCTTCTCATGCTGCACTTGGGGAATCCCGTTTATCCCATCATGCTTTTTCACATTTCGGCATCTTTCTTTTCTTGTTGCAAGCCTTTTTCATGTTGACACTCGCCCTGTTAACCCTATATAGGGTGACTCGCAATTTTTTTAAATTTTCTGACTAAAAAGAGTATAAAATAAT
>CAZXIP010000224.1:0-3440 GCA_964640755.1 uncultured Smithella sp.
AGCGGCGAAACCAGTTTAAGATGGTGCACGCGGCCCCATTTCCACTTCTGGGGATCATCGCCCTGCAGGCGGCTCATTTCCCGGTAAGCGGCAAGGGCGGCCCTGTGGAACAGTGCATCCCGTGATTCCGAAAACCAGGGCGATTCGCCCGACAGCACCATTCGCTGAAGCGATTCCTGCCAGAAATAGGGATTATCGATGAGCAATTTTGTGAGATCCTCGCCCAGTTTGTCCTGGTAAACTGCAAGGAAAAAATGACGATAGACAGACTGGAAAACAGCCGGCGCGGCCAGATCCGGATTATCATGGTAATCCCAGCGTTGGAGAATCCGCCCCATGGTTTCCGTGTCCTGATAAGCAAGAAGCGCTTTTGACATGACGGGGGCAATCTGCCTCGCCATCACGTTCAAATCATCACGCTGGAAATTCCAGTGATCGTCAACGGTCTTCTTCCCGGGCCTGTTCATCAATTCAGTCAGGCGGCGGTAACGATAGGACGCTGAGGCATGGGAAGTATAATAGTAGGGGTATTCGCACGGGACTGTATAATGATTGCACGTGCCAATCCAGCCTTTCGTGGTATCATAGGACTGCGGCATCTTTTCGTAGTCTATCCAGCCGTTCCAGTTATCTCGGCCGTCGCTTACCCTGACCGGTACCAGACCGTTTCCCCTGACGCGAATGGGAATGCGTCCCGTCGTCTGCCATCCGAAATGGCCTTCCCCGTCTGCAAAGACGAAGTTAAGCATGATTGGCGTTATTTGACGAAGACCGTCACGGATATGGGCAACACTCCGGGACTTCATCAGTTGATCCAGCCCGAGCGACGGCTGCATGGTTTCGAAGGGAGACCAGCGCAGCGTGATAACATTGCGGGCATCGAGTCCCTTCAGAACCCCGGAAACTACGGGCCCCCGTCTTGTCAAACGAACGGATACTTCCTCTTCCTGAAAGCCGCCTTCGGCTTTTGAATTTTTTATTTGGATCTTTTCCTTCAGAATATGAAAGGGATGAGATTTGCCGCCTTCCATGTAGCGATTCGGATCTGCCGGATCGATGGTCTCGATGAAAAGATCCTGGGTGTCGCCATAGGAATTCGTCATTCCAATGGCGATGTGCCCGGTGCGACCCGCCACCATTCCGGGGATCCCCGGAACGTTGACGCCGACTGCCCTCACCTCCGGTGTGATCAGGCCGCAGGGATACCAGGGCCCCGGAAGAATGCGCGCATCCATGTGCGGATCATTTGCAACGACGGGCTTGCCGCTTGCGGAAAGCGCAGGACCGGCAACCCAGTTATTACTGCCAATGTGTAATCCGGGAAATTGCTCTGTCCACAGGGACATGAGAACCGGATCAGCGGCCAGATCAAGATGCGTCTTTTCAGGCAACCGACCGTCCGCTGTTTTTTTCGCCTGCCGGCAGATATTTTCAGTATCCGGATTGATGTTCAGCGGGAAAAGCTCTTTCGCCTTTTCAGGACCCAGGGTCTCCACGAGCAGTTGAGCAATGATTTCGTCCTTGATATTGGCCGCCGTGGACCATCCCATGTAGTAGACTATGGCAAGGGAATCAGTGATAGTCCATGGTTCCGGTTTAACTCCGGAGAGTTTGAATTCCAGAGGCAAATCACCTTTACGGGCAATGAAAGCATTGACGCCATCCGCGTAAAGCTGGAGGAAACGCCGGTTTGCCTCGTTTAGCATTGCCGCGTGTCTTCTGCCCTGGCGGGCAAAGCCAATCGTGCGCATACGGATATCCGATTCCATGCCCTGCCTTCCCACGAGCTCACTGATCCGCCCTGAAACCAAAAGCCGGGTCAGATGCATCTGGAATAGCCGGTCCTGGGCCGTTACAAATCCCTGGGCGCGCAGCAGATCATCCTCGTTTGCCGCGTAGATGTACGCTATTCCCTGATCATCCCGGAAAACTTCGACATCCGCTTTCAATCCCGGAAAATGAAGATCACCCTCCCGCTGAAAGGTGTTGAAGTGAGCGCATCCCGTGAGGATAAGGCAGGCAAGACTCATGATGACGAACATAATATTACACCTTGGATTCACTGCTTCCTCCTTCGGTGCCGTACAATCAGCATCGCATTATTCTTTTTTATGCAGTCATGGATTATTGCCAACCGGGCAAACGTCGTTTATTTTTTTGACCAGTTCATCAATTTTAACGGGTTTCGCAATTAAGGCTTTACCGCTGGAAATGCCCGCTCCTCTTTGAATGTCGTCCTCATGGATAATGGCGGTCACATAGATAATAGGAATGGACTGGGTAGCCGGGTCCGCGAGCAGCGCATCCGCCACCTCGGTTCCGGACATGCCGGGCATCATGATATCCAGCAGGATAATATCCGGATGCCCATCCTTCGCCAGGCGTATCCCCTCATCCCCCCGCGTCGCGGTCAGAACCTGAAATTCGTCCTTCAATTCCAGGTTCTTTTTGATGGCCCTGCAAAAAAATATTTCATCATCGATAATCAGTACTTTCTTCAAATTCCTCTCCTGCATACATCCGTCACGATAGTCTAGGGTCGTTTACGGCAGATACACACCCGTTCCGATAAAATAGTCTGTTCCGGGGATAGGCTCAACGTAACCGACCTTTTTCTGTTCACCTTTGGCGCCGGGTTTCAGCCAGTAGAAATCGACAAATCCCCCGCCGGCCTTGGCCGCATCACTTAGTTCGCGAATGACATATTTTCCCTTGGCATCTTCGTGCTTGTAGAGGTTTTTGCCCTGCAGATCTTTCTGGGTTGCATGGGCAATATTCACGCAATTGAATTTGTAAACGTAAAAATATCCCGTGTTGTCCGCGTAAAAACGTACGGGGCTGATGAATTTCCGGACTAGAGCAATGCGCTTTTTTTCTCCCTTTACATCCCTCAGGATTTCACCCAACCCCAACGCAGTGCCATGCACAACGGTCTTTGCGATTTCTTTCTGGCACTCAATCGTTTTTTCATCGACCGCCTGCGCAACACTTGTAGCAGCGGGAAGCATGGTCATCATGAACAATAACGCGGAGGTCAGCAATACAATCACCCTGCTCGTGTGTCGAATCCGGATTTCTTTCGTTTCCATCCTGGTTGCTCCTTTATAGTTTTTTGATACGAAAATTTCTCACAAACGGGCGGATTTGTCAATTCACTGCTAACACCGAATTGCCTCAAGTAACGTCCGTCTTCTTATCATTTAGTTTCGGTCTTTTGGGCTTTCATGTATTCATGTTCGCCGGCAAGATGTTCGATATACTCGCCAAAAGTCCAGGTCAGAGCCGTATCGGTTATGATGGCAAAGATCAGATTTTGAGGATCGGGCAGAACGGCTTTGAAGCTTCTCATCACCTTCAGGACCTGCTCGCGTTCCATCGTGTTGACCATCACCACCCTGTATTTACCCTGGACGGGAGAAGAGTCACTTCCTTCGCCCTGT
>CAZXIP010000225.1:0-3433 GCA_964640755.1 uncultured Smithella sp.
TCACTACCGGTGGTGCCCAATACCAGGAATTACGTGTATAGATCCAGTTGCCGTAGTGGTGAGTGACGTACCCGAAAGGTTCTGCGGGGATCCACACCTGATCCCCATTCCATTCGGTCCAGCGACCAGCGGTGAAGGGCGACCATCCCGTGGATACGGTGGTAGGCCGCCAGAACCAGCGTGATGACCCTTCATAGTAGACACTTTCCCATATGCCGTTCTCTTCCAGGGCATATGATTCGTCCCTGAGCTCGGGTGGAAGATATTCGTCCGATCTGCCTCTTGCCCTGGCTTTTGCCGCCCAAAAGTTTTCACGGGTTCTGTTCCAGCGATTCCAGTCGGGATCGATGGTTCCGTCGCCTGATGACACCTGACTTGCATCGGCAAGGATTGACGGGGAACCGGCCGCCACGTCGTATCGGGTATCAGTTGCCGTGTGAACGAAACTGACGGTCCCCTTTACCGCGATCACTTCGACAGAGTTTTCACCCACGTAAAAGTCGAAGATCGTTCCGGTATCGGCCAGGACGTAACCGAAGGGACTGGTTGCTTTGATGACTATTTCGGAGCCCCTATTATAGAACCGGGCCACGCCCTCAGTGACGTCTATTTCAGACAGGTCTGAGTCGAGGGTGACAAACTGGATCTGTGTGTGGTCACCTATCCTGATCCAGGTCCCGCTGGGGACAGTCATCTCCGCCTTGCCCTGTTTTCCTGAAAAGAGGATATCCTCTTCCCCGAAAGGTGCGTCTTTGACCATGGGCACCCAATCTCTCTCCTGAGGAACATAACGGAGCAGATCCCCTTCGATAGTATAGACGCGGCCTACCATAATGGCCGTCTCATTTGCGGCAAAAGCTTGCGGAAGCATTGCCAGCATTACAAGCAACAAACAAACCATCAATTTTGTCCATGTCTTCATCTTTTTCTCCTTTGTTACTCAAAAAAAAATTTATCGCGGTGTTATAGATTATAATTGCAAGGGGCCTGTCGTCAAGTTACATTTCTCGTTTTCCGGGGTTCGCTATGTTTGCCGTTCGTATGTAATAAAAAAAGAGAGCCACCTGTGCCGTGTCGTCTTTTTACTGGAGTCCATCATTTAACATTCGGTCTATTAGGGGTGATAATCACCACAAAGACCCTAGGAATTACTTTTCGTTAACATCCAGTAGAACAGACTCCATACGAACACCGCAGTCTCTCATATTGTAAATATAATAATGCTCATCATCAATGTCAATGAGAATGCCCGTGTTTGTCAGGTATGAGCTGTATTTATTACTGATTGGATGCTTGCATTTTTGTCAAGGTTGATGGTTTTTCAATATCTTTATTGACTTGCAGTGATACATTTCCTATAAATAACTCATAAGGAAGTAAAATCTTAACTAGGAGCGCTGCCATGCATAAAGGTTTCATGCGGATTCTCGTCGTGTTTCTGATAATAGCAGTTGTGGCGATCGATGTTCATGCCTTCAGGTGCGGTAATGAAATTGTCACCGCGGGTGACTCGGAAGCCATTGTTCTGTCAAGATGCGGTCCCCCTACCTACAAAAAGGATGTGAAAACGGAAACGCGGGGGACCACCGGCGGAGGGTATTACAGGGGATATTATGGCGGTCAGTACAGCGAAGAGACGGTAGTGGTAGAGGAATGGTACTATAACTGTGGTGAAAACGATTTCATTTACATTCTGACATTCAAGGCAGGAGTGCTGATGAAGGAAACATCAGCAGGATATGGTTCGGGAAAATCAGACTGCACAGGACGCAAATAGCAAAGGGCTTGTGAAAAAATCAGACTTTTCAAGGAGGCTGCAATGTACGGACATATCGTAACCACAGGAATCTCTTTCGGGACGGCACTGGCCATCACCATCAGTTACAGTACCAATCATTCTGTGTTATGGGCGATCATCCACGGTTTTCTTTCATGGATTTACGTGATTTACCATGTCATATTTCGTTAATATGAAAAGATGTGAATTTCCTCGAAATGCATGAAGGCAAAATATCTTTAACAGTGCCTCTAAAGACTGCCTGTCGAACTTTGCTAATGCCTACCTACGCAAATAAGTTGTCATTTCGGGTGTGGAAGCGAAAAGAATTGACGTAAATTCCTGATGAATGTCATGGTATTCAGAGCATAAACAGCGTCACGATAAACCATTGTTTTGAAAGATAAAGTCGCGATTCTTGCACCAAAACCCCGGGGTGCTTTTATCTGAAAAGTCATGTCATTCAGAAGTTCATTGACAAAACTCATTTCGTAATGTTAGTTCAAAAAAGTTAAGGTTGCAAGAGGTCTCACCATAAGTGGTGATCCTCTGTTAAAATAATAAAGAACACGAGTACGAAGAAGGAGGATGTATGGATTTGAGAGATGCGTATTTTGTTGACGGCGTGCGGACATGGTTCGGAAAGGCCAGACAGGACGGCCATTACTGGGGCACGCGGGCGGATGACATGGTGACCAAGGTCATGAAAGAACTCGTCAGAAGAAACCCGAACGTTCCGTGGGACGAAGTGGATGACAACATCTGGGGTGCGACAACACAGGTGGGAGATCAGGGCACCACGATGGGCAGGACGGCAGTTTTAACGGCGGGGCTCTCGGAAAAGGTTGCCGGATTTTCGGTGGACAGAATGTGTGCTGGTGGCATGACCTGTCAGGCCATTGGTTCTTCGTTCATCAAGACTGGCTGTGCGGATATCATCATCGCCGGTGGTGTGGAACATATGGCCCATCATCCCATGGGAGCGGGTGCAGATCCGAACCCGAGAATCATTACAGAGAAGATGGTGGAAGTAAAGTATTTCAACATGGGCAACACCGCGGAAAAACTTCATGACTGGATGCCGGAAAATGGCGAGCAGCCCGTTACCAAGGATGAGTCGGATGAATATGCCTTCCATTGTCTTGAAAAATACTTCAAGGCTTTGGACGAAGGCTATTACAACAGGCACTGTGTTGATATGACGGTATTTTCTCCCACAGGCTGGAAAGTTGCCAACTATGACGAGCAGGCCAAGCGCGGGACCACGCTGGAGAGCATTAAAGGCCTCCGGAAATTCCCCTTCAAGGCGGAAGGCCGTGTCACTGCGGCAAACGCTTCGGGATTGAACGACGGCGCATGCGCATCGCTCCTGATGTCCGGGAAACGTTGCAAAGAGCTGGGCATCAAACCCAAAATGAAGTTTGTCGGTGCCGCTTTCGCCGGCGTGGATCCGTCCATCATGGGATGGGGTCCTGTTCCCTCCACGGAAAAGGTTCTCAAGAATTTCGGCATGAAATTCGAAGATATTGATATCATTGAACTCAATGAGGCCTTTGCTGTTCAGGCTGTCGGATTCATGAAACATTTTGGCATGAAGACTCCCGTAGATCCAAGACTCAATCCTTACGGCGGAACCATTGCCATGGGTCACCCGCT
>CAZXIP010000226.1:0-3420 GCA_964640755.1 uncultured Smithella sp.
AATTTCGCCTTGACAAGGCTTTCGCGGCTGTGTTAGGCAAAACTAAAGTATTTAGAAAGTTGATTGCAGTCCGTGCTGAATATTATTACAAACAAAAAATGGTGGTGGCAGACTAAACGTGTCTGCCCGTAAGCTCTTACATGATTGAGCATGGGCAGGGAGGCTCCTTCCCATGACTTGCAAACGTATCGAAATGCCGTGGGAAGAAAAACTCCATGGCATTTTTTTTCACCTCAAAACAGTCATAGATAAACGTCTGCGGGACGGAGACGCAGCACAAATTTTTTATTAAGGAGAACGTATATGGAACAGGTCAAAGTATTGCTGGAAGATCATGAAATACCAAAGCAATGGTACAATGTTATGGCGGATTTGCCCACACCGATGAAGCCGCCGCTGCACCCCGGCACGGGCCAACCGGTCACCCCGGATGATCTGGCGGCCATTTTCCCCATGAATATCATTGAGCATGAAGCTTCTACCCAGCGCTGGATTGACATCCCCGATGAAGTCCTGCAAAAGTACCTGCTTTGGCGTCCGTCTCCTCTTTACCGTGCCCGCAACTTCGAAAAGCTGCTCGGCTGCCCTGTGCAAATTTATTATAAAAATGAAGGCGTCAGCCCCGCAGGTTCACACAAACCTAACGCAGCCATCCCAATGGCCTATTACAACAAAGTTGCCGGAACAAAGCGCATCACGACGGAAACCGGCGCCGGCCAATGGGGAAGCGCTCTGGCCATGGCCTGCCAGATGTTCGGACTGATCTGCCGGGTGTATATGGTCAAAATAAGTTATGAGCAAAAACCTTATCGGAGGCTGATGATGAACACGTGGGGCGCGGAATGCATTCCCAGCCCAAGCAACCTTACTCAAGCCGGCCGCAATGTTCTTGCCGAACATCCGGATTCTCCCGGCTCCCTGGGCATTGCCATCAGCGAGGCCATTGAAGACGCCGTCACCAGCAAGGACACCAAATACTCACTGGGCAGCGTGTTGAATCATGTTCTGATTTATCAGTCGATTATCGGGCTTGAAGCGCAAAAGCAGATGCAGAAGCTTGGGATCTACCCCGATGTCGTCATGGGCTGCTGTGGCGGCGGCAGTAATTTTGCAGGTATCGCAGCGCCATTCCTGTCTGACAAATTCAATGGCAAAAAGGTGAATGTCGTCGGCGCGGAACCCACATCCTGCCCCAGTATGACCAAAGGCCCGTTCGCCTATGACTTCGGCGATTTGGCTAAAACAACCCCTTTGCTCCCCATGTACACACTGGGTCACGATTATGTCCCTGCGCCGATTCACGCGGGCGGCCTGCGTTACCACGGTATGGCCCCCATTGTCAGCCATCTTGTACGGGAAAAATTCATTGAACCCCGCGCCTACGACCAGTTGAAGACGTTTGACGCCGGCGTTAAATGGGCGCGTTCGGAAGGCTTCATCCCCGCACCGGAAACCAATCACGTCCTGGCGGCTGTTGTCGATGAAGCGATGCGAGCCAAAGAGGAGGGCAAAGAAAAAGTGATCCTCTTTAACTGGAGTGGTCACGGCCTCGTGGATCTGGCGGCTTATGACGCCTACTTCGCCGGAAAACTGGAAGCCTACGAATTGCCGGATCATGAAATTGACCGTGCGTTGAACGCCCTTAAGGATTTCCCCAAACCTTAAAGAGAGCTGTTGATGTTGTTTACAAGCCGTCAGGAAATATATTTCTTGACGGCTTTTCTTTTTTTCGTCAAGCTGGCGTCCGAATGAGCACCGAATACGACCATAAATTAATCCGCTGTCCTAAACTGGGCGATGAAATGACCTTTGCCTACTGTCTGCGTGAAGCAGGAGACCTGCCCTGTGCAAGGATTGTCCAATGCTGGTTCAGATCTTTTGATCTGGCATCCGTTCTCAAAGATCGCCTGACCGCGGATGAATGGATGCGTTTTACAGGGGCGCAGCCTGGAAATAAAGTGGTCAGTTTAATTGAAATCATTGAAAAATCGAAGAGGCAACAATGAAGAATCTGGATTTGTTCAGTCTGGGAACCGAAAGCGACGCCCTGGAAACCGCACCGCTGGCCGAGAGAATGAGGCCTCAGAAACTTGCCGACTATGTAGGCCAGACACATCTGACCGGTGAAGGCACTCTGCTCAGACGCGCCATTGCAGAAGATAAATTATTTTCAATGATCTTCTGGGGTCCCCCGGGATCGGGTAAAACAACCCTGGCGCGCATTTTGGCCAACGAAACAAAATCCAATTTTGTCAGCTTTTCCGCAGTTCTCTCCGGCGTCAAGGAAATCCGCTCCGTCATTGACGACGCCAGGGACCTCTGGGAAGCCAAAAAGCAAAAGACCATTCTTTTTGTCGATGAAATTCACCGTTTCAACAAAGCACAGCAGGATGCTTTTCTTCCGCATGTGGAAAGCGGGCTTGTCACCCTTATCGGTGCCACAACGGAAAACCCCTCTTTTGAAGTCATTGCTCCCCTGCTTTCCAGAACTCGCGTCATGCTCCTCAAGCAGTTTACGGAAGAAGATCTGGCCGTCATTCTGAAGCGCGCCCTTACCGACGAGCAAAGGGGCCTGGGAAAATTCGGAATTCAGGCCGACGATGAGGCCATTCAATTCATTATCCGGATCTCCGACGGGGACGCCCGCACTGCACTCAACAACCTGGAAGCCGTTGCTTCGATGGTGCAGAGCCTGCCCCCGGAGCAAAGGTCGCTATCAGCACAATCCGTAAAGGAAGCTCTGCTGAAAAAATCCCTCCTTTACGACAAGGATGGCGAAGAGCATTATAATCTGATCTCCGCTTTCCATAAAAGCATGCGCGGGAGCGACCCGGACGCAACACTTTACTGGCTGGGACGAATGCTGAACGCCGGAGAAGACCCGTTCTATATTTTGCGCCGCATGGTCCGATTCGCCTCGGAGGACATCGGCAATGCCGATCCCCACGCGCTTATGCTGACCATGGCCGCCCAGCAGGCATTTCATTTTATCGGCCCGCCGGAAGGTGAACTGGCCCTTGCACAGGCGGCTGTCTATCTGGCCACCGCACCCAAAAGCAATTCACTGTATGCGGGTTTTGGCCAGACAAAAGAACTGATCAACAAAACCGGTTATCTCCCCGTACCGCTTCACATCCGCAACGCGCCGACAAAATTAATGAAAGATCTGGAGTACGGCAAAGGCTACAAATATGCGCACGATTATCAGGACGCTTTTGTTTCCCAGGAATACCTCCCGGAAAAACTTCAGGGGCAGGTTCTTTATGAACCGACAGATGCCGGTTTTGAAAAAACGATTAAGGAAAGAGTCAACAACTGGAGACGTCAGAAAAATGTCAAAGAGAAAAAATGATAAAAAATGGGGGGCTTGGTTAGAGCCCCCCTTAGGAGAGAAGAGTGAAGGCCTGAATACCTTCAATG
>CAZXIP010000227.1:0-3416 GCA_964640755.1 uncultured Smithella sp.
GTCTGAATACGCCAATTTGTTGAGTTTCAACAAAACATCGCCAAATATGAAGCAAAAAAAGTTAAAATCCTGGGACTCTCACGTGATTCGGCCGAATCACACCGGAGATTCATCGCAAAACACGGCTTGAAGAACATAACGCTGTTGGTTGATGAAAAAGGCAAAATCGCCAAACTCTATGGTGCGGACCACTGGCTTCTCCCCCTGTCGAAAAGAGTTTACCTGATCATCGATCAGAAAATGAACATCATTTACAGCAAAGACACGGGCTTAACAAGTTTGCTTCCTGATCAGACCCAGACACTGATCGGTGAAATCGACAGACACGTGCGTTAATGGGCAGCATCAGCCGCGCCTGACACAAAAGGATCGAACCAGGTTTATCCATTTCCCCGCGAAACGGACCGTTTCCTCGCGGGGTGAAGCACTTCACTCCGAGGGGAGCGGTCCTTCGAACGACTCAAAGTAGCCATCGTCTTCACAGTTTCGTAAGAAGGCTTTGTCTTCTTCTGCTCTTATTTTGTCTTTTGGCTGCTTTTTCATCCACCTCAATGCATACAAGAAAATCCTTGTTTCTCCTGCTAATCCATAATAGACGAAAGCCCTTATTACTTCAAGGAGAAGCCAATGGATATTCTTCAGGCAATTATTCTGTCGATTGTGGAAGGCGTCACCGAGTTTCTACCCGTTTCGTCCACGGGGCATATGATTCTGGCCTCGTATCTCATGAAAATTCACGATGACGCGTTTGTAAAAACCTTTGAAATCGCCATTCAGATCGGAGCGATCCTGGCCATTGTAATGCTCTACTATAAACGCTTCATTCAAGGGATCACCATCTACATTAAACTTTTTGTCGCCTTCATCCCTACCGCAATTATTGGTTTTCTCGCTTATAAAACCATCAAGACGTATCTGTTCAACCCTCTGGGCGTATCGCTGGCTCTCATCATCGGTGGCGTCATTTTGATCTGGATCGACAAATGGGTGGTGACCCGTGAGAGCCGTTATGTCGAACTTGAAGACATCTCATACAAAAACGCTTTTTTTATCGGCCTGGCCCAGTGCGTGTCAATGATCCCCGGCGTGTCGCGCGCCGCGGCAACCATCATCGGAGGTGTCGGAAACGGGCTCAACAAAAAACAGGCTACCGAATTTTCTTTTCTGCTGGCCGTCCCCACCATGTGCGCGGCAACGGGCTACGACCTGCTTAAAACGGACGCCACCTTTTCACCGAACGAACTGATGCTGCTGGCGATCGGGCTTTTTGGAGCCTTTCTTTCCGCCTGGCTCGCGGTAAGAGTTTTTATTAAATTTGTAGAGAACCACGGATTTAAGACTTTCGGTTACTATCGCATTGTCATCGGCATTGTCTTTATTCTGTACATGGTTTTAAGCGGATCCAAATCGCTTCTGGAGATGTTATAAATGTGCGCATTACCCTTCACACGGACGATGAGATTTTCCGGCAGGACGTCGAATGGGTGCGCAACATTAAGGACACACTAAAACCGAAGTCGGCTGTCGTGGGTAAAATTACCGATGTGTATATCGTCAAAAGCGGTCCGGATGCGGGCAAGAAAATTCTTTAACGGATAATCGCAACCGGATAGAGTTGATGGAAGATCGTTCACATTCCTATTCTGCAAAATGTGCCTGCTTCATTCTGGCGATTCATCCGGCATCTTTTTTGGGCCGCTCAAATGATCCGGGACTTTTTCTTTTGATTCATTTTTTGTATCTTCCTGCCGCTCCACTGTATCATGGTGCTCCTCACCGGATTCACTTTTCCCATTCGCCTGTAATTCAGGAACTTCATTTTGCCCGCCGGGAGTATCAAGGATTTCTTCTTCCTTTATTTCTTCCGCTACTTCCTCTTTTGATTCATCTTTTACGTCTTCATCTTTTTGCCGAACAACTTCATCGTACTCCCTGATAATAATACCCCGGCGCAGCATGATCTGGTAAATCCGCTGTGCACGCCTTGCCGCATATCGTGAACTGCCTTTGGGTTGAAAACGCATTGGATTGGGTAAAGCGGCGGCCAGAACCGAGGCTTCGCGCGCGTTCAGATCCCTTGCTCTTTTGCCGTAATATTTACGGGCTGCGGTTTCTATTCCAAATAATCCGTCCCCCCATTCGGCGACGTTCAAATACAATTCAATAATTCTTCTTTTTTTCAGGGTTTGTTCGATACGCCAGGTTAAAATTGCTTCTTTGACTTTGCGAATCGGATTTTTCGCCGGCGTCAAATACAAATTTTTCGCCAGTTGCTGAGATATGGTGCTGCCGCCCGCCTTAAACTTTTTATTTTCGATATCCTTCTCCAGTGCCTTCTGCATTGCTTCAAAATCAAAACCCTCATGGGACCAGAATTTATCATCTTCCGCAATAATCACAGCTTTCACGACATTGGGAGATACCTGTGAAATGGGCACCCACTCTGAAGTAATCTGTTTCTCGATTCCCCGGGCACGCCAGTTCTCTTCACGATATTCCATAAAAGCGGTTTTCCCGGGGCGATTCGTATTGAGATCCGCCACATTCGGATAAAAGAAATATCTACCGATATCGATAACAAAGAAAAGAATAATGCCAAGCAAACTCCATAAAATTATTTTTTTCCACAGCCGTTTCATCGCTTTTTCCTCTTTTTATAAGTTGAAGACTCCTATACCTGAATAATAAAGATTGCAAAATAAATTTGACAGGCAATATTTTTTTTAGTATGCAATCAGTACGAAGTGTGCAAAACGCAATGAAAAAGATAGACCTTCGTTTTCTGTGTGCAGTTAATATCATTGATATAACGAAACTTGGCAGCTTCGTGCTGCAATCTGTGCACCGTTAACAAAATGGGTCCCCCCCGCAAAAAAGGAGGTACTTCATGAGGAAACGGCGGATATTGGTTCTTTCGGGGTTATTTGTTCTCTTTATGTGTTGCTATCAGTCAGTCGCTTACGCAACGCAGTACACGGTCAAAAAAGGCGACAGTCTTTTCGAGATATCACAAAAACTTGGTGTCAGTATTCAAGCCATAAAAAAAGTCAACAATCTGTCAGGACATAAGCTTAAACCCGGCCAGGTTCTGTCTCTGAAGAAAAAAAGTTCTGCTTCTCCCGTTTCCGTAAAATTCAAATCCACGTCGGCATCCCGTTACAAAGTTAAAAAAGGCGATACACTCTCCACCATTTCAAAAAAGACAGGCATTCCAGAAAAACAAATTGCCGCGCTCAATAACATAAAATCCAAAAAGCTTCGCGCGGGCAGCAGCCTTGTTTTATCAAGGCCAACGATCTCTGCTCCTGTTGCAGCAGCCCCTTCAGCGGCAGCCCCGTCTAGTGCGGATGCAAACGACATTCTCCTCGATGAAGAAGATGATGAACTCCTTACAGGCGACTTTGATTACGAAGCAG
>CAZXIP010000228.1:0-3374 GCA_964640755.1 uncultured Smithella sp.
TTGTGCTGGCGGAAGGACGATTGGTGAACCTGGGATGTGCAACAGGCCACCCGAGTTTTGTCATGAGTAACAGCTTTACCAATCAGACGCTGGCGCAGATCGAGCTGGCGTCAAAGAAATATGCCGTGGGCGTTTATACGCTTCCCAAGAAACTGGACGAAGAGGTGGCAATGCTGCATCTGTCCAGGCTGGATGCTAAACTTTCGAAGTTGACCAGGAAGCAGGCCGAATATCTCGGAGTGTCGGTGGATGGACCATACAAGCCGGATTATTACAGATATTGATATTTTTTACGTTCTGATCTTATAGAAAAGATAAGCGGCAAGACCGCCAAAAAGGACGTTTGAAGCCCAGGCGGCCACAAAAACAGGCAGAATTCCCGACCGTCCCAGAGACATGCTGAACGCGTGGACGATCCAGTAGGAAAAACCAATAAAGATGCCGCTGGCCAGGCTCTGCATGACTCCTCCGCTTCGTTCTGAACGAACGGAAAAGGACATGCCGATCAGGACAAGAATCAGGCAGACAAACGGGAAGGCGATTTTACCCTGCAGATCAATCCGGTATCTGGATACGTCGTATCCCTCCGACTGAATTTTATTCACATACCGCCTGAGTTCGAAGAAACCCATCTTTTCCGCATCCTTCTGGATAATTTTAAAGTCATTCGGTCCTTCGGGAAGCGGAAAAACTTTCTCATTCAACCATTCCAGCGATGGGCTGTTATTCTCACCAATCGTCGTGATGACCATATTATAAAAAACCCATTGATTGTTTTTCCATTCCGCCCTCTCGGCATCGATGCGTCTCTTCAGCGAGAAATCCGGATTGAGTTGATTGATGGTTATGCCGCGCAGAATATTTTTTTCAACTTCAAATAGTTTGAAATTGTATATGGCCTGATGACTTCGATACCAGATTTCGTTTTGTTTGAAAAATCCCATGGCCTGTTGCTTTTGCATCTCCACCTTTATAATGTGCTCTGTTTTCTGAATCGAGAAAGGCGTGAACAATTCCGTAAAGAAGAATAAAAAGACCGATACAATAGCAGCTACCGCCAGTGTCGGGATGGCAATGCGGTACAGGCTGACGCCGTTGGCTTTCATGGCTGTGATTTCGCTGAATTTGGACAGGAAACTGTATGTCAGCAACGTGGAGAGAAGGATTGCCGCAGGCAGCGTCAGGGAAATGATCAGGGGAATGGAATATAAAAAATAAGACCCGATTTGGGCCGCCGTCGCTTTGTTGCTCATGAACATGCGGCTTTTTTCAAAAAGATCGATCAGTATGTACAGAGCGACAAACGTGACGCATGTTATCAAAAAAAACCTTATAAATTCTCTGAGAATATATTTATCAAGCAATTTCAATGATATGCCCTCAACGATGATGCCTGTTGCGTCCGGAATAAGCAGAAATCATTTGCAAAAGAGAAAGTTCTTTATAGGCGAAATAAAAGAGGAGAACTCCTGCAATGGCAAATAATACATTCGGGGTCCAGACACCGACAGCCGGGGAAAGCCTGCCGGTTTCCGCAAGCGCCTCCCCACCGATGCGCAAAAGATAATAAGCGGCAACAATAATAATGCCGACGGCAAAACCACGGGATTTAACAGCCCGGTGGCTGGTAATGCCCAGGGGCAGGGCCAGCAGCCCGAAGAATATGCAGGAAAGAGGGAGGGAAAATTTCTTATGTACTTCAATGGCCAGTTCACGAACAGCCGCACCATCCAGCCCGGGTTTTTTCATCCGTTCCAGGAGCTCCGTCAAGGTCATTTCGGTGCTGGATTTGTATTCTTCTGAATAAGTAGCCAGTGTTGAGGACAGGTCAAGGATGAGATCATAAGTTCTGAAATCCACTTTGCGGTAGTTTTTCAAGTCGGCGCTTACGGTGTGAATGGAGCCGTTTTCCAGCCGCAGTTTTACAATCATCTTTTTCGAATCGGCCACCAGAGACGCTTTTTTCGCAATAATCGTGTTTTGTTCTTCCATGTTGCGTTTGTCCGAAATAATGACGCCTTCCATGTATTCGCCGTTTGCCGGAATCTTGTCTGCGTATAAAAGCAGGTCTTTAAAATCCGAGTTAAATACTTTTTCCTTGATTCCTATGCTGGCGTTTTGTGCGGCCAGCTCAAAAAGAAGTTTCTTTGTGGCAAAGTTGCTCTGAGGCACGAGATAATATCCAATGACCATCGTGCACACAAACGTCAGCAGGGAAGCGACGGCAACGGGATAATAAATCTGGAGCAGGCTCACTCCTGCCGCCTTGAGGGCCGTGATTTCATTATCCGCTGAAAATGTGCCCATGGCAATCAGGATGGAGACTAGAAGCGCAATCGGGATGGTAAACATTAAAAAAGAAGGCATGATGAGCATCACCAGGTGCATGATGTCCCAAACGCTGATTCCCTTGTTGACCATCAAGTCCATGATTTGAAGAATCCTGCCCATTAACAGGACAAACGTCAGGACAAAAAGAATAAGGAAAAAAGGAAAAGCGATTTCCCGGAATATATAGCGGCTGATAATTTTATTCATAGGGTAATTAACAAAAATTTTTCAAAAACGAGTACCTGCTTACGAAGATAAATTGTCATTTCGAAGAAACGAAGTGACTGAGAAATCTTTAATATCTTTGAAAAGATTTCTCCCTTCGGTCGAAATGACAGAATGCTGACTTTCCAAGCAGCTACTAGCATGTATCGGTCCTATTGTACAAGAAAAACATCAGAACATCGCAAAACGGATTTTCCCCACCCAAACCTATTGTTTTGTTGACAGCCGAATACATTTTGCCTATATTCTTCCAGATTTCAAGTGACTTGCCCGCTGAAGAAGGGAATGGATCGAAATCTTTGTGCAATGATCGTATTGTCATTTTGACCGAGGGGAGAAATCTTTTATACCGCAATTTAAAAGAAAGATTTCTCGTCGCTTTACTCCTCGAAATGACACAAAGGGAATTATGCAAGGCTCTCGGATCATTTCCATGAATGGTGTGAACTACGCCCGGCGCGGAAGTGACCAGGGAGTATAAAAATGAAAAAAAGATGGATTGCCGCCGGGCTTCTCCTTTTTGGCGGTGTACTGTCGGCAATTTCCTATTATTTCTGGGATGTTCAACTGATGTATTATTGCCAGGGGCTGAACAGGTCCGTTGTGGGCGCCGCTGAAATCATCACGCAGGCCGGTGATTCCATGTGGTATTTCATTTTACTGGTCCCGGCTTTTATTGTTATCCGCTTTGTATGGAAGAATGAGCAATGGTCGGCAAAGATTCTTTATCTGATTCTGTGCATTTCCCTGTCCGGTATTTTAAACACGGGTATCAAATGGCTGATGGGAAGGAACCGGCCGATTAATCTCATTGAGGA
>CAZXIP010000229.1:0-3353 GCA_964640755.1 uncultured Smithella sp.
CTGTAATAGCGAATGGGCATCTTTCACATCCTTTTATCTTATGTTTTCTTTAAACGTATTGGCGCAAATAAATCAACAAAAAAGACGGGAGAAGCAGGAGCGGAAGTCACCCTCTGTTCCTGAATAACTGTTGGAAAATGATCACTTCTATGTTAAAAATCATTAAGTTTCAAAAAAGCGGCGCAACGTTTATTTCACATTGAGGGAACATGGAAGAAAAAAAGCCTATCCGGTTGACGGAAACCGTCCAGAGCGCGGGTTGAGCCTGTAAGATCGGTCCGGGGGACCTGTCTGACATTCTCCGCGATTTACCGCTCATATCCGATCCTCATTTACTGACCGGATACGAACATGCGGAAGATGCGGGAGTGTATAAAATTTCGGATGACCTCGCATTGGTCCAGACGGTGGATTTTTTCACACCTACGGTAGATGATCCCTTCACCTTCGGGCAGATTGCAGCCACCAACGCGCTCAATGATATTTACGCGATGGGAGGCACCCCTCTGACCGCCATGAATATTGTCTGCTTCCCGATCAAAACGATGGATAAAGCCGTTCTCAGGGAGGTTCTGCGCGGGGGTCTGGATAAAATGCGCGAGGCGGGTGTATTGCTCATGGGCGGGCACAGTGTGGAAGACAACGAAATCAAGTACGGCCTGTCCGTAACTGGCACGATTCATCCGGATCATGTACTGTTCAACCGCGGTGCCAGAGCGGGTGACAAACTGATTCTGACCAAGCCGCTGGGCACCGGCATCATCAGCACGGCCCTTAAAGCAAACGCTCTCGATCCTTCGCTGCTGTCCAGGGCAGTCGCCTGCATGACGAAACTCAACAAACAGGCAGCGGAGCTTATGCTGGCCGCAGGAGATATCCACTCCTGCACGGATATCACCGGCTTCGGGTTTATGGGACACGCCTGCGAAACAATAGAAGACAGCGATGTCGGCCTGCAAATTTTTGCTCGGTCCATACCGGTCCTGGAGGGAGTCCGGGATCTGCTGGAAACAGGTTACGTTCCCGGCGGCCTTTACCGTAACCGCAACTTCCGTCTTCATCAGGTGGAAAAAGCGCCTTCATGCCCGCACTGGATCTTTGATGTCTGCTTCGACCCCCAGACGGCGGGCGGTTTGTTTTTCAGTCTGCCGCCGGCAAAAGCACAAACGCTTGTGGAAACGATGCAAGCGGCAGGCATTTCGGATACCGCAATTGTGGGAAATGTCGTAAGCGAACACCCCGGCATGATTTTCATAGAGTAAAGAACCCGAATGTCACCAGATGAAAGAGAGCGATGAATTTCGAATCTGTTTCCATAAAAAGCGAAACGCAGCAGAACCTGAATAAACTTCTGGACCTGGCACGTCCCGATGATTCGCTCATGCTTTTGATGTATGGCAGTCCGGACCCGGATGCCATCGCTTCAGCCATGGCACTGCGTGAAATTTTCCGTATAAAAAGAGGCATCGAGAAATGTGTTTTTGCGTCAACAGAACCTTTTCGGCGCCACCAGAACAGGGAACTGGCAAGGGCGATGCGCATCAATATCCGATTATTGAACCAGGTGGACACGAGTGACTTCAGGCTGATTGCGCTGGTGGACGCGCAGCCTTCTTTCTTTGGCGACGCGCTGCAGACGGTTAAACCGAACATCGTCTTTGATCATCACCCCCGCCAGGGTGAATGGACCGCCGAGTTTGTTGACATCAGGCCACGCTATGGAGCGTTGTCCAGCGTCTTGACGGAATATTTGCGCTCAGCCGGTATTCGCATTCCGCGAACTCTGCATACGGCGCTTCTGTATGGCATCAAAACAGACACCGATAATTTCGACCGCGACACGGCGGCAGAAGACATTCGCGCCTACACGTATCATACCAGGCGCGCCAATATGCGGCTGATCCGGCGCATTGAACTCAATCAGACCCCGGTGAGCTATTTAAAATATTTCGATCAGGCCTTTCACGTCATGAAACATCATCGCGGCCGTCGGGTGGGATTTCTCGGTCGTGTGGACAGTCCGGACATCTGCGTGCAGGTCGCGGATTTCTATCTTCACTTAATCGGCACATATTTCGTTGTTGTTTCGGCCATCGTCAACGACAAGCTGATTATTATTTTCCGAAGCGATGGCTACCGTCAGGATTGCGGAGCGGTTGCCGGACGTGTATGCAATCTGATCGGAAAGGGCGGCGGCCATCGCAGCGCCGCCCGTATTGAAATTCCCCTGGATATTTTAAAGGCAGAATTGAAAGACGACCTGTCCCAGCAGAGCATGGATCATTTTCTGAATCAATGCCTGAAGAAAGGCGGCATGAGCAAACCGGACTCATCTGCCATAAAAACGGAGGAAGATAAACTATGAAAGACATCGGTTTTCGCAAAGAGCTCACCACCGGATGCTATCTCAACCCCTTTGACGGCTTCGAACCAAAAGACATGCCCATTGAAGAACGATATGATGAAACCACTGGCGTGGCAAGCCGGATCCTGCCCTACCGGGTGCATCCCGCCCGAAAACCGGACACCGATGCTTATGTGGAAAAATCACCTGAATCGATCTGTCCATTCTGTCCGGAACTTTTTGAAAAACTGACGCCGAAATTCACACCGGATATTATTGAAGGCGGTAAATTCAAAAATAGGGGCGCTTTTTTGTTTCCCAACGCATTTCCTTACGACGCCGCCAACGCCGTGGCCATATTATCCTCCCGCCACTTCATACCACTCGATCAGCTGACGGCCGAAACGATGCGCGACGGATTCGCCGTCTGCCGTGATTATTTTTTTCGCATCGCTGAACTGCAGAAGGGATATCAATACTGTTCGATCAACTGGAATTACATGCCGCCCGCGGGAGGCGGACTGATTCATCCGCATCTGCAGACCATCGTGGGTAAAAAGCCGACCAATTTCATGCGGCGTCTGTTAGCCAGCGCCCAAAACTATATGGCCGCATCGGATGGCGGCAACCTGTGGAGGAACATCCTGGTCATGGAAGAGGAGGCGAAAGAACGTTATATTGTGTCCACCGGTACCATTTCCTGGCTCACTGCGTTTTCTCCCAAAGGCATGGCCGGGGAAGTCGATTTTTATTTCAAGGAAAAGACTTCTTTTTTCGACCTGACCGAAGCCAACTTTGATGAGATGCTGCTGGGCCTGTCCCGGGTTTTTTTATACCTGTACGTCAATAACTACATGAGTTTCAATCTATCGCTTTACGCGACGATGACACCGGACAAGAATTTCTGGGTGCAGGGTAAAATCATGCCCCGTTTTGAACTGAATCCTCTGGGCACCAGCGATATCAATTATTTTGAAAAACTGCACGATGAAATCATCTGCCCGATTGC
>CAZXIP010000230.1:0-3349 GCA_964640755.1 uncultured Smithella sp.
AGGAACCGGCCATTGTAATTTCGGCGAGCGGCATGTGCAACGCGGGACGCATCAAGCATCACCTGAGACACAACCTGTGGCGTCCCGGCGCCAGCGTTGTCTTTGTCGGTTTTCAGGCGGAAGGCACACCGGGCCGCAAGATCGTGGACGGCGCAAAAAAAATACGCATTTTTAACGAAGACATTGCAGTTGCGGCCAGGGTTTTTACCATCAACGGTTTCTCCGCACACGCCGGACAGGACCAGCTCCTCGACTGGCTCAAAGATTTTCAAACCAGGGATATGCAGGTATTTCTGGTTCATGGAGAACTTTCCGCACAGGAACATCTGGCGTCCTTAATCCGGGATAAATTCGGCCTGTCCGTAACAATTCCGGAATACCTGGAGGATATCCTGCTGAAACCGGGCAGAAAGTTCGAAGCAATCAAGGCACCTGTCGCGGCAGAGGTCCAGACCAACCTATCGCCGCTATTGGCTGATTTAAAATCAAAGCTGGATGACGTGAGCGGTAAAATGGGAAAATTTCAATCCCTGTCAACCTCTCAACAGACCGAGATTGCAGACTTGCTAAGGCAGGCCACCCTGAATATCGACAGGATAAAAAACCGTTCATAGACGGCTTAGCTTTTAAAAATTCAGCGTCATCAGGCCGGGGGTGACCTTGTTCCAGGCTGCGGCAGAGCGTTTTCCTTTTTGTCCTGCTGCCTCAACTTTTGCGCTTTGTTCAATGAACCGCAAACAGTTATTGATGTGCCCGATAAATTCATCGGCTGGAATCATTTCACCATAGGTTCGGGTAAAAGAATAAATACACACATCATCTTTCTTGACGCTTTCAGCGATCTCTCTGGCAACAAGCAGGGCCTGTTCGGCGCTTTTTAGGGCCGTGGCCGTGGTGGTCGGTGTCAAATCCAGCAGGGCAACGGCGTTACAAAAATAAATGGTGGGACGATAGCTTTGTAGCGTTATAGCATCGTCGTGCGTTTTGGCCTTGACCATCATCAGCTGTTCGGTGAGCTCACTTTGCCGATCTTCTGTCATGTCGGGACGGCGAAAACCGATCTGCCAGTGAAGATTGACCGAAACATCCCCGGCAGTCTGATTCCTGCATGCCAGGACTTTGCGGGGGTTGATGAAAATATCCTCATCCTCGTGCAAGATTGCGACAAGCAGGCAAACGCTGCCCAGCAGATAGGCGGAGCGGATGGCGGAGGGAGACACGGCAATTCCGTTTTCGAAAAGATCCTGCGCTGTGGACAGGGAAGTATAAATACTGTTTTTCAATGCCTGTAGCGTTTCTTTTTCCTTCACGATACCGGGATCCGAGCGGCTGTGCCGCAAGGCCCGCATAGCCTGTGCCATGTGAAGGACGGCATATTCACAGTAAAAATCCTCCGATTCGCAGGAGCAGTTGGTTTCGATGAAACGTGCCTCCTTCATGGCCTGACGGAATAAACCGCAGGCGGCATTAAAAGTGGGTGCATCCAGCGCCATGTTGCGAAGGAGAATCATCCGCAGCGTTCGGGCAATCAGATCCGTCGGATTGATGGATAAAACGACCCGCAGGATTTCCAGTGCCTCGTTGAAACGCCGCCGGTAATAAAGCGTCTTGGCGATTTCCAGGCCTAAAAGGGAATTCTGGGGACATTTGAAAAAGGCGGTCACGGCATTGGCCTGATCTTCAGCATCATCTTTGTCGTCCTGGTCCGGAAGCCGCCAGAGCAGACGGTTGAGTTTTTCGACGGCAGCCGGATGATTCTGCAGAATCGGATCGGCCAGCAGCTCAGATACGAAATCGAAATACAGGGTGCTCCAGAAAGCTTCAATCCACCAGATGGCGAAGGACTCACCGTTGAAAAGAGTTGTTTCCGTGGGTTCAGGGCACAGCACCACACGAATGTCATTGATCAGAACACACTGGCGGGCCATGTCGGATATGCGGATCACCGGGTCGTCGGGAAGCTTGGCATTTAAAAGGGGCAGCAGATGATTGTCGAGGTTTGTATATTCTCCTACAACGATCGCGATGGAAAGAAAACGGTTTTTGGTGGAATAGGGGGACAGCGCCCAGCGGATGGCCATCTGGTGTGCAAGCGATGTGGCGCTGCGCAGGCACTGCTGGTAGTTGATCAGGTTGTTTGACTGGGTTTCCTTCGGGAAATCGACGTAAAGCGTGGTTATGTCGTGCGCCCTCACCTTGCCCCACCGGCCGTAGGAAAAATGACCGATGGACTGGTCAATGTAGGATTTAACGGTTTTTTTCAGCCAGCCCAGGATTTCATGATCAATAACATCGCCCCGGCTGTAAAGGGCAAAACCGATGCGTGCACCCTCCTGAAAATTTTCGGTCTGCCGCCCCTCGCGGCAGATAGACAGCAATGTATCGTAATGCCAGTCAACCGCAATGTCCGGCCGCTCATGGCCGATCCAGAACGCAAAGCTTCTCAAAACGTTCTGTTTGTAAGCCGTGTCAACCGGCTCTCTCTTGAGCCTGGTCAGCATGGAATTGGTCACTTTCGGAAGGGCGATCTTTTTTTCAGCAAGAAGCGCGTTGATCCGTTCGGTCAGTCCACGCACAGAGAGGCTGATCTTTAAGAATTCTTCCTTTTTATCCAGCAGCTCTTCGAAATCAAGATGCCCCGGCGGCACAAAAGCCGGCCGCATCCGCCGGGCAACATGCTGACGGATCAACGTTTCCACAGGCATAACGTCCATGGTCCTGATGAGGCCCGAATGGAAGGCAAACGCAAGCAGGGTATCGCGGGTCCGGTCATTGTCACTGTTTTGTAAAAAATCCGACCAGGATTGAGGGGTCGGGAACGCAGCAATCAGTGCAGAGGTATCTTTTTCTTTTTCTTTCAATGGAATCCCCCTTGAATATTATAAGACAATTTGTTTTCTCCCTCATGCTTCCTGTTGATGTCACGTCATTGCGGAAACACAGTAATGTTTTACCATAAAATGATATTTTTAGTAAAACACTACTTATTATTGACAGTTATTTTACAAAAACATATATGTTTTGAGGAATTTCAGCAAGCAATGAACATTTATTGAGTAATAATAAATATTTACATTCACAGAAGTTACGGAGGCAACCATGCAAAACGGTTACGCGGGCAAATTCCTACAGGTTGACTTGACCGCCGGTGTCTGTTCCACCTTTACCATTGACGAAGCGCGTTTAAAAAAGTTTATCGGCGGCAGTTCTCTGGCGGCATCTCTTTATCTGGAGCGCTTTGATCTGCACGCGGATCCCCTTTCACCGGAAAATCCGCTGATGCTGATCAACGGCCCCATGGTGGGCAGCGGTTTCCCGGGCAGCTCCCGCTTCGCGATGGCCTCCAAAT
>CAZXIP010000231.1:0-3341 GCA_964640755.1 uncultured Smithella sp.
TTGTAGAACAGGTTAATGAACAACCTGATCCTGATGTCGTGGCCAGGCCGCTCTATTTCCACCATCATGATCTTGTTCAAAACCTCGATGCCAAAAAGACTATCAAGCAACGCAAACTCATCAACTTGTGGAACAGCATCCATTTTATGGATGGTACGGTCCAAGTTCACCTCCGTCATTACCGGAACAATAAAGAAATACTTGTTGAAGCCCATCCTTCCCCCTGCAGCGACCAATCCATGACCTGCTATTGGCCGGAGAAAAACCGTCCGTTTGTAGAAAACGCGAAAATTCTGGATATTATTCTCACGGATGGCCTCACGATATTCCTGTTGCCTGCTAAAATCAGGGACTTTCAGGAAGATCATTTTACAATTAAAGTACCTGATAAGGCGTATATCCTGGGTAAACGGCAGGCCAGGCATTTTAATTGTCATGGGGTCAGAGCCACACTGGTGCAGGATGGATTCCAGGCACAGGGG
Organism: uncultured Smithella sp.; assembly: GCA_964640755.1. GTDB lineage: Bacteria > Desulfobacterota > Syntrophia > Syntrophales > Smithellaceae > UBA8904. The sequence continues at coordinate 483 of CAZXIP010000231.1, forward strand.
CAGTTGACGGATTTCAGTTCCCGGGCTTTCACCATCAAGGTCAGACCAGAAGGGATCGGTTCTTTCCGCTGGTTTAATGCTGACAACCCATCAACAATTAATCTTTATCGGAATGGCCGGATGGTTTGTTCGGTACACTGCCGATGTATCAGGCAGACATCAGACCAGGGGGGACGGGAGATTGTGTTTTCTCCGACGACCAGCCACATAACCCGTTTTTTAAAGAAAAAATGGCGTAGCCCCCGTGTTTTGGTCAGTCCTATGCCGAACATTACCTTTGAACATCCATTGATTTCTAAAAATATTCAGATGGATATTAAAAACCTTTCCTCCTCGGGCTTTTCCGTTGCGCTTTCAGCCGATGAAGATGTTCTGATGCCGGGAATGATCATCCGGGATTTGAAGATGAACTTTTCAGGCGCTTTACCCATATCATGCAAAGCACAGGTTCTCTACCGTCGCATAGAGAAAAAGAATCTTATCTGCTATGGTTTTGTCATCCTGGATATGGGTGTAGTCGCCTATAACCGGCTCAGTCATATTGTGATGAATATCATTGATCCCGGTGCTCATGTTGCCGATGAGGTCGATGCGGATCAGCTGTGGGAATTTCTTTTTGACAGCGGTTTTATCTATCCCCAAAAATATAATATCGTACAGGCGAACCGGCAACTGATGAAGCAAACGTATCAACGGCTTTATCGTGATAATCCTGAAATCACCACGCAGATAACTTATCAGCGGAACGGCCGGATATACGGGCACGCTTCCATGATCCGATCCTACAGGCGGACCTGGATGGTCCATCACCTTGCCGCCAGACCGCTTGACAAAAAGAGGACAGGCCTGCAAGTCCTTAAGAATATCATGCATTATTTCAATGGTCTCTATCGGTTGCCCACCGTTGGAATGGACTTTATGATGTTCTATTTCCGACCGGAAAACCGTTTTCCTGATCATTTTTTTGGCGGTTTCGCCAGGCATTTTAAAAACCCGCGTGCCTGTTCGATGGATCTTTTTTCTTATCTGAATTATCCGACAACCTGCTCCCGCAAACCCCTGCCGAATGGGTGGTCGCTTGGAGAGTGCACAGCTGCAGATCTGGAAGAGCTGAACTTTTTTTACCGGAATACTTCCAATGGACTTCTGCTGGATGTGTTGCATTTGGACAAAGAAAGCGATGATGGAGCCTCGCTGACGGAGATGTACGCGCGCCAGGGGTTTATCAGGAGCTGTCATAGCGTGTCTCTTACGCAACACGGCAGAGTAAAAGCGGTTCTGGTTGTGAACCAGTCGAATGTCGGCCTCAGTCTGTCAGACTTCTTAAACGGGCTTAAAATACTTGTGACCGATGCGGCAGGCCTGCCCTGGCCAATCCTGTCCGCGGCGATTTCCCAAGTGGTCGGCTGTTACCGGGTTGAACAGATCCCCATTCTCGTTTATCCATCTGATTATTTTCAAACACAGGAAATCCCTTTTTTCCAAAAGAAATATAATCTCTGGATCATTAACGCTCATTGTGCCAGGGAATACAGTGAATACATGATGGAAAATATAAAGTTCAGAATCAGATTTGTTATCCGGCTTCTTATGAAAAAAATCAAGGGTACATGATGGAAGACAAACAGTATTACAGCAGCCGAATTATCAAAAGCTATGTAGAGTACCTGAAAGGGTTCTTTCCAGATATAGACATAGCTCCATTGCTGAAACACGCAGGCATTGATACGTTCCAACTTGATGATGAAGGACACTGGCTGACCCAGAAGCAGGTTGATCGTTTTCATGACATGCTCTCGAAGGTGACAAAGGATCCGGAAATATCCAGAAAGGTGGGACGTTTTTCGGTAACTTCCCGTGCCTCCGGCGCACTCGGACAGTATATGCTGGGATTCATGAACCCGGCAACGGTGTATGGTGTTTTGGAGAAGATCAATGGCCGCCTCAGCCGCGCAGCGGTCATGAAAACACGGGCTATTGCGCCGGATAAGATTGAAGCAAAAGTTACTTTGGAACCGGGTGTGGAGGAAAAGCCTTACCAGTGCGCTAACCGGCTAGGTGGACTGGAGGCCCTGGCAAAACTTTCCACCAATAAATTAGCCAGCATTGAACATCCCGTTTGCGTCCACAAGGGCGGTGACTGTTGCCTGTACGTCATCTCCTGGGAAAAAACTCCCTCCATGGTATGGAAACGCATTCGCAATTACGCCTCTGTCATGGGATTGGTTCTTTGTATCCTGTCGCTGAATTTCATACCGGCTGCCTACTGGGATGCCCTGGTCCTGTTATATATTATTCTGTTGACCGGATTGACGCTGCAAGCCGAACATCTGGAAAAGAAGGAACTTTTATCCACTGTCAACACCCAGGCGGATGCGGCCGACCGCCTTCTGGATCAGATCAACAGCCGATACAATGAAGCCTTGCTGATTCAGGAAATCGGGCAGGCGGCATCCATGGGGTCCAAGGTTGACAAGATCCTCAAGCACATGATTAGATCGCTTATCGTAAGGCTGGATTTTGACCGGGGAATGATCATGCTGGCCAACGAGCAAAAAAACCTGCTCGTTTATTCGGTCAGCTGCGGATACAACCCAAAAGATGAGACCTACCTGTCAAATGTTGTATTTCATTTGGATAACCCGAATTCAAAAGGCGCGGCCGTTGAGGCCTTCAGAAAACAGAAACCTGTTTTGGTCAATGACGTATCATTGATCGAGAAGGACATGTCGCCAAGGACCCGTGATTTCATTCGCGATATGGGTACTCAGTCCTTCATCTGTGTTCCTATTGTATACAAAGGGGAATCCATGGGGATCCTCTCGGTGGATAACGTCCAGACGAAAAAGCCCCTGGGCC
>CAZXIP010000232.1:0-3327 GCA_964640755.1 uncultured Smithella sp.
TTAATTCAACTTTAACCTTTTTAATATTATCTTTCAGGAACTCCAGCCTGTTGAGCGCGTTAATGTAAGCCTTTGCCGATGCGACGATGACGTCGGGATGAGCGCCCCGTCCGACAACGGACTGTTCATTGAATTTCAACTGGACGGTCACTTCGCCCTGCGCGTCCGCACCGCCGGTGATCGCATTGACCACGTATTTCAGAAGAGGGTAACTGGTCTTGGTGATATTGCGGATTGCGGCAAAGGTCGCATCCACCGGACCGTTTCCGAAACCCGCCTTGCGCACGACTTCTTTGCCCACCTGCATTTCCATGGTGGCGGTGGGGATGGCGACGTTTCCGCTGACCACATTTAAATACACCAGATTGTATTTGTCTTCGCCCCGGTAGATTTCCTCGTATAAAATTGCCTCCAGGTCTTCGTCGTAGATGTCCTTTTTCATGTCCGCCAGGCCTTTCACCCGTTCCGCTACTTTTTTGACCTGTTCGTCATTTAAAATGTAGCCCATTTTTTTCAAATGCTGCGCAATGGCGGCACGTCCCGAGTGTTTGCCCAGAACGATATGGGTATCGCTGATTCCGACGGACTGAGGCGTCATGATCTCATAGGTGATTTTTTCCTTGATCAGGCCGTCCTGGTGAATGCCGGATTCGTGCGCAAACGCGTTAGCGCCAACGATGGCTTTATTCGGCTGCACCGGGACACCGGTGATTTGCGTCAGCAGGCGCGACGTTTTATAAATCTCATCGGTCTTGATCCTGGTGTGAAGTCCGTACAAATCCCTGCGCGTGGCCAGCGCCATGACGATTTCTTCCATTGCCGTGTTGCCTGCCCGTTCACCGATACCGTTGATCGTGCATTCCACCTGCCTTGCACCGTTGCGGATCGCGGCAAGTGAATTGGCGACGGCCAGACCGAGATCATTGTGGCAGTGGACGGAAATAACCGTATTGCCCATATTTTTTACATTGGCGAACAGATAGGCAATGAGATTCCCGAACTCCTCGGGGATGGTGTATCCGACCGTGTCCGGAATATTGACCGTGACTGCGCCGGCGTCAATGACTGCCGAAACCATCTCCACAAGATAATCCCTGTCCGAACGGGTGGCGTCCATCGGTGAAAATTCTACATTATCCGTGTAGGAGCTTGCCAGTTTGACGGCAGCAACGGCTTCTTTTAGCACCTGTTCGCGGCTCTTTTTGAGCTGGTATTTCAGATGAATGTCTGATGAGGAAATAAACGTGTGGATCCGGGGGTGTGTCGCGTGCTTGATGGCCTGCCAGGCCCGGTCAATATCCTGCTTGTTGGCGCGCGCCAATCCGGCCACCTGTGATTTCTTGATTTCGCGGGCAATCTGACGGACAGCGTCAAAATCCCCTTCAGACGCGATGGGAAATCCCGCCTCGATGATGTCAACGCCCAGTTTTTCCAGCTGCCTCGACAGGATCAGCTTCTCTTCCGTGTTCATGCTGGAACCGGGCGACTGTTCGCCGTCTCTCAATGTCGTATCAAAAATATAGACGTGATTTTTTTCTTTTTTCATGTGCGACCCCTTTCAATCTTATCTGATCATTGGATAAACGAAATTAAAAAAAAGGCCGTGGTTTTTTCTGCCACGGCCTTTTTAGGTAATCAGTTATTTTGCCAGTTCAGTGACGACCTAAAGACGACGGGCAGGAGGCCTTAAGCAGCAGGCCCAGCAATGCAAGGCCCAGAAGCAGGGAAAGAAGTGCGCTTGCCGTAATCATCATGGTCATGAAGCTGATCATTTATTGTTCTCTACAAACAAATTAGTTAATTTGATTATTCTATTAATGCAAAAGTTGAATGTTGTCAAAATATTTTTTTCTAAAGACATGACCTGAATTTGTATGTCAGGTCAAAGGATGGCTTGGATATCAGGCCGCCTTAATGAAAAAAGGGGAACCCGGAGGCTCCCCTTTCCAAGGAGGGACGTGTGCATTGGCTTCAGAAGCACATACCCATACCTAATCCGGGACCGGGTCCATGCCCTCGTCCATATCCGCCATGGCCTCTCATGCCGCCGCGCGGTCCGAAACCTGGGCCCCGTCCCCATCCCGAGTTAGCCAGTTTTTCATTTTGCGCAGCCGTCAACACGTTACGAACGTCAAACTTCAGGGCGGTTTGCCTGTCTTCCATTTCATCACGGAGCGTTCTCAATTCTTTTTGCGCCGCTGTAATCCTGTTCCTGTCAGGATTTTTTTGGAGCCAGAGTCTGCGCAGTTCAACCGATTTATCAAAGATCTTTTCGCGCAGGGGTCTCGTTGCCTTGTAGTGCTCATCCTGTATCGCCTCGATTTTGGTCTTTTGACTGTCCGTTAAATTCAATCTTTCCAGGCCTGCACTCCGGCACAGTCCTTTTCCCCTGCCCGGACCGGGGCCCCAGGCGTATGCCTGAGACGCCAGCAGCAAACCCAATGCAACCGCTGTAAATGCTAAAGCAAATTTTTTCATATTTTTATCTCCTTCTTTGTATAGTTATTGCTCTTCTTTTGACAGCATAAGGAGCAAGGCGTGTGCCAATGATTATAAATTATTGTATTGATTGTATATTATGAGATAGAAGGCAAATAGGGTTTGCCTTTCACTGCCTTTACATGGATAATAGTTGCCCGGTTTGGATATCCAGATGGGCCAATTGTATCCAGATGATGCCGTACTATAAAACAGGCTGGGAAAAATGATGAAAAAAAAACGTTTTGATATTTCTGTCTGGGTTGCGGTCAGTGCGATTACCGTTCTGGTCATGATGCTGGGCATGATGATATTCATGCAATCTCAGCAGAGAAAGGACCAGGCAGTTATCCTTTTTGTTGAAAAAGGCTCGACCCTTATCCGGTCTTTTGAGGCCGCATTGCGCGGTCCGATCGATCGGAAAGAGGAGGGGTTTTATCTTCAAAAGCTGGTCATGGAAACCGCGCAGCAGCCGGATATCGATTATTTGATTGTAACGGACGGTGATGGACGGATTTTGGCAGACAGCGATCCCTCCATGGTGGGCAGGCCATACGGGTTGGACCTGGATATGAAAAAAGTTGCCCGGAGTAAAGAAATCCTCTGGAGGCAGACGGCCAATCCTGAGGGTGCAGGGACTTTTGAAGTCTATCGTGGATTTTCCTCTGGTCAAGCTGAAGGTCTTCAGGAAGATCGCCGCCTCTTGCTGGTCTTCGTCGGTTTCAATATGGATAAAATCGAAAAAGCGTCACGGGAAGACATGATTCGGATTGTCATCAGGGCAATGGTTCTCATGCTGATTGGATCTCTTGCCATTGTGTCCCTTTTCCTGGTGCAGGCCTATCGCCT
>CAZXIP010000233.1:0-3291 GCA_964640755.1 uncultured Smithella sp.
ACCATGGATGCCAAGCGGCCGCAGGACCTGGTTTATATCCTTGGCGAAACCCGGGATGAACTGGGCGGCTCGGAATGGTTCGCGCAAAACAATGCCGTGGGCAATAAAGTGCCGCAGGTGGACGCTAAAAAAGCGATGAAGCTTTATCGCTCATTGCACAAGGCGATCACGGCGGGCCTGGTTGCCTCATGCCATGATTGTTCTGACGGAGGCCTGGGTGTCGCGCTTGCCGAAACCGCGTTTGCCGGGGGAATGGGAATGCGCATCGATTTAAAAGATGTTCCCTATCGCGGGAAGAAGCGCAATGACTATATATTATTTTCCGAGACGGCCAGCCGCTTTGTCGTAACGATCCATCCGAAAGATCAAAGCCGGTTTGAAAAGATCATGGCCGGAAATGTTTTTTCGGAAATCGGCTTTGTTTCGGCCGAGGGATGGTTTGAGGTTACAGGAATCAATGGCCAACCGATTGTTAAAGACAAAATCAATAAGTTGAAAGAAGCCTGGCAAAAGCCGCTTAATTTTTAAGACAGGATGAAACGATATGTCCCGCAAAGTAAAAGCCATCGTATTGACCGGCAACGGCACCAACTGTGAAATGGAAATGGCGCATGCCTGCAAGCTGGCCGGTGCCGACAGGGTTGATATTGTGCATATCAGCGAACTGCTTTTCGGAGAGAAGAAACTTTCCGGCTATCATTTTTTAAATCTTCCGGGAGGCTTTCTCGACGGCGACGATCTGGGTTCGGCCAAGGCCGGGGCCAACCGCTTTCTGCATGCATCCATTTCCGGTGCCAATGAAATGCTCATCGAAGAGTTGCTGAAATTCATCAATGCGGGCGGCCTGATCCTGGGGGTCTGCAACGGTTTTCAACTGATGGTGAAGCTGGGACTGCTGCCCGCTCTTGGCGGCAATTTCACGAAACAGAGCACAACACTGACCTTCAACGATTCAGGGCGCTTCGAAGACCGCTGGGTGTACCTCAAAGCCAACATGCAAAGTCCCTGCGTGTTCATCAAAGACATTGATCTTGTGTATTACCCCGTGCGTCACGGCGAAGGAAAGTTTGTTGTGGAAAGCGCATCCGTGATGGCAGAGATTGAAAAGAAAAACCTTGTCGTGTTTCGGTACTGCAACGGAAAAGGTTCTATCACGATGGAATATCCTGACAACCCCAACGGATCAACTCGCGCCATTGCCGGCATCTGCAATGAAACAGGCCGGCTCTTTGGACTGATGCCGCATCCCGAAGCATTCCTGCATCGCACAAACCACCCCCGCTGGACACGGGAATCCCTTCCCGAAGAAGGCGAGGGATTGGCCATTTTCCACAACGCTGTCCGCTTTATTCGGAGTAATGATTTCTAGGCGTCACATCACGTGTTCCAAGATTGCCTTGACATAGCAAACCGCGTTTCCTATACTTCGCTTACATTAATAAGGATGCGTTGCCATGACGAAAATGACTCTCAAGCGAAAGATTATCGGCCTTGCCATACTGGCAGCCGTTTTACCGGTTGTTGTCATGATGATCCTCATGGCATCGTTCGAAGCATCCATCACGGAGATGACCTCGAAAGAGTTGAGTGGTGTCGCCAGGGCAAATATGGCCCAGATTGCGCGGGATGTCTATGCGCTTTGTGAAACGTCAAATAACCTCATTCAGAAAAAAATCAACAACGGCCTGAATGTTGCCGGAAGGATCCTGAAACAGCATAAGGGCGTCGAAGCGGCAAAAGAAACCGTCGTTTGGGATGCCGTCAATCAGGTGACCAGGCAAACGGAAAAGGTGGAATTGCCCAGGCTGATGGCAGGCGGGGTCTGGCTTGGTCAGAACCGTGATCTGGCAATCCCCACGCCTATTGTTGATGAAGTGGAAAAACTGGTCGGCGTTACCTGCACGATCTTTCAGCGCATGAACGATCGGGGCGATATGCTGAGGGTTGCAACCAATGTGGAAGACCTTGAAAAAAAACGCGCTATCGGCACTTACATACCGGCCGCTCTTCCGGATGGAACAGACAACCCGGTTACCGCGGCAGTCCTGAAGGGTCAGTCATATCGCGGGCTCGCCTATGTGGTCAATACCTGGTACCTTACCGCTTATGAACCGATTACAGACAAAGCGGGAAAGATCATCGGCATGCTTTACGTGGGCGAGAAGCTGGAATCCGTGGCATCGCTCAGAAAAGCAATCATGGAAATGAAAGTGGGCAAGGCAGGCTACGTGGGCGTCATCGGCGGCAAGGGTGAGCACAGGGGCCGTTACGTTATTTCGAAGGACGGCGCACGCGACGGTGAAAGCATCTGGGACCAGAAAGACATGCACGGCAACAACACCGTCCAGACGATTATCACCAATGCCCTGAAACAGCCACAGGGCGAGGTCTTTTATCATGAATACATCTGGCAGAATCCCGGTGACCCGCAGCCCCGAAAAAAGGTTTCCTCCGTGATCTATTTCGAACCTTTTGACTGGGTGATCGTGGCGGGAACCTATGAGGATGATTTTTTCGGGCCCATCGGCCATGTCCAGAAAATGATTCAATCGCAGTTCGTGAAACTGGTTCTGGCGGGGCTGCTGATTATCCTCGCATCGGTGCTGCTTGCGGTGTTTCTCGCACGTCGTTTGACCAACCCTCTGGAGCTGACAACAAGTCTGGCACAGAAGATAGCAACCGGAGACATTCAAAAAGCGCGGGAGGATTTGGCAGGTGCTCAGGCGGCGCGGATTATCCAGTCAGGGGATGAAACAGGGGAGCTTCTCAGCGCCTTCCAGACCATGACGGGCAATCTGGATTCCCTGATCGGCCAGGTCCATCGGTCGGGTATCCAGGTAACAACGTCCGCCACTGAAATTGCCGCTTCGGCGCGGGAACTGGAGTCCACGGTCGCCCAGCAGGCGGCATCCACGACACAGGTAACGGCCACCAGCCGCGAGATATCCGCCACGGCAGACGATCTTGCCCAGACAATGGACAAGGTCAATGTCTCCCTCAATGATACTATCGGGATGGCCGAATCAGGCCGCAAGGACCTTACCCAAATGGAAGGGGCCATGAGGGAACTGGTCAAAGCCACCTCATCGATCTCCTCGAAATTATCGGTCATTAACGATCGGGCCAGCAAGATATCCCATGTGGTCACCACCATCAATAAAATCTCCGACCAGACGAACCTTCTGTCCCTGAACGCCGCCATCGAAGCGGAAAAGGCCGGTGAATTCGGGAGGGGATTCTCCGTTGTCGCCCGCGAGATCAGCCGGCTGGCCGACCAGACAGCCATTGCGA
>CAZXIP010000234.1:0-3284 GCA_964640755.1 uncultured Smithella sp.
CCTTGATTATGCCTTCCACTGTCAAATAATGCAATGAATCAAGACCGATGAACTCGGCAATGGCTATTTCGTTTTCCTTTTTGGCTGCGATAAGCTCTCCCTTGGAGGAGAAGTCTATACCATAGGGGCAGGGATGAATGGTGGGCGGGCAGCTCACAACCATATGAATTTCTTTTATTCCTAATCCAAGCAGATTTTGCACGCGATTACGGCTGGTAGTCCCGCGGATAATGGAATCTTCTACAATCATCACCTTCTTTCCCGCCAGCAGTTCTTTTACCGGATTTAATTTTACTCTCACACCAAAATCCCGCATCAGCTGGGTCGGCTGGATAAAGGTTCTTCCTATATAGTGATTTCGAATCATTCCCATTTCAAAAGTAACACCGCTTTCTTCCGCGTAACCCAACGCGGCGTATACGCCAGAATCGGGAAAAGGCATAACAATATCAACGTCCGGGCAATATTCACGTGCCAGTTCATGGCCCATTCTCTTGCGGCACAGATAAACATTCTGGCCGAAAATCTGGCTGTCAGGACGCGCAAAGTAAATCAGTTCAAAAATACAGTGGCAATGCTTCATGACGGGGAAAGGTTTCAAACTCTTGCAACCTTGCGCATCGATGATGATGATTTCACCCGGTTCAACATCCCGTATGTACTCGGCACCCACCAGATCAAACGCGCAGGTTTCAGACGCCACCACCCAGCCGCCATTGAGTTTACCTAAAGCGAGAGGCCTGAAACCGCGCGGATCGCGGGCCGCAATAATTTTGTCCCGCGTCAGCATGACCATGCTATAGGCGCCTTCAACCTGTTGCAGTGCAATGGAAAGAGCCTTCTCCAGCCCCCTCTTCAGATGAGGCGCCATTAAATGGATAATGACTTCGCTGTCCATTGTGGACTGGAAAATTGACCCCCGGCTTTCCAACTCGGATCGCAGGGACTGGGCGTTCACAATGTTGCCGTTGTGCCCCAGGGCGTAATATTCCTCGCCGACATGCACCAGGAAAGGCTGGGCATTGGATATTGTGGAAGAACCGGTGGTGGAGTAACGGACATGGCCGATTGCGAGCGATCCGGTAAGCTTCTGTAAAATGGATTCCTTAAACACTCCGGAGGCAAGCCCCATGCCCTTATGTTCGAAGACATTGCAGCCGTCGGACACAACGATACCCGCAGACTCCTGGCCGCGGTGCTGCAGGGCGAACAGGCCAAAGAATGTCACACGCGCCGCATCTTCATGTCCGTAAATGCCAAACACGCCGCATTCCTCACGGGGACGGCAGGATTCGCTCAATGATTCTTCAAATAATGTCATTTCTTATGGTACTCCTGTAAAGGGCAAACTCCCCAATCTTGCTTGCTCATCGCTTTCACTGCCTCGCCCAACGCCCGCGCTCCTGCCAGTGTGGTCGTGTAAAGAATATTATACGTCAGCGCGCCGTGCCGGATATGATATGCATCACGCGACGACTTGCGACCGACACTGGTATTGATGACCATCTGGATGTCACCGTTTTTGATATAATCGATAACATGCGGCCGGCCTTCACTAACTTTGTTGACAACCGTTGCATCAATGCCGTAACTGCTCAAATGCCTGGCTGTGCCGGCAGTGGCCAGAATCTTGAAGCCGAGTTTTTCAAATGTCCGCGCAACGTCCGTGATACGGTCTTTATGGTCATTGTGAACGCTGATGAAGACGGAACCGGATGTTGACACCGTGAAACCGGCCGCCATCTGTGATTTTGCAAAGGCAAGACCGAATGATTGGTCAATCCCCATCACCTCGCCGGTGGATTTCATTTCCGGTCCCAGGAGAATATCCACTTCCGGAAAACGGTTAAAAGGAAAGACCGCTTCCTTGACGGATACATGTGCAGGTTTAATCGTTTTTGTGAAGCCAAGTTCCTGCAGGCTTTTGCCCAGCATCACTTTTGTAGCCAGTTTGGCCAGAGGCACACCGATGGCCTTGCTGACAAACGGCACGGTGCGCGATGCGCGTGGATTGACTTCCAGCACATACAGCGTCCCGTCTTTAATGGCATACTGAATATTCATGAGGCCGATAACGTTAAGTTCACGAGCCAGCATTTTGGTCTGTTCTTCAATCAGGTCCAATAGGGGCTGGGAAAGAGTGAGTGGAGGCAGGATACAGGCGCTGTCGCCGGAATGAATTCCCGCTTCTTCGATATGCTCCATGATCCCCGCCACAACGGTTGTTTGGCCGTCACTGATCGCATCCACGTCCACTTCCACCGCGTCTTCCAGAAATTTATCGATCAAAACCGGGTGGCCGGGAGAAACAAGAAGCGCCTTGGCCATAAACGTCTTCAACGTTTCCTGATCATAGACGATTTCCATCGAACGTCCGCCCAGCACGTAGGAGGGACGCACGAGCACCGGGTAGCCGATGCGCTTAGCGGCAATCAGCGCCTGTTCAACATCCATGGCCGTATCATTATCCGGCTGATTAAGATTTAATTTATGAACGATTTCCTGAAACAGGTCGCGGTTTTCCGCCCGGTCAATGGCTGCAGGCGATGTTCCGATAATCGGCACACCGGCGGCTTCCAGACCGCGCGCCAGATTGAGCGGCGTTTGACCCCCGAACTGGACAATCACACCGTCTGGTTTTTCTGTTTGAATAATATGCAAAACGTCTTCGAGGGTCACCGGCTCGAAAAATAATTTATCCGATGTATCATAGTCTGTGCTGACCGTTTCGGGATTTGAGTTGATCATGATGCTCTCGACGCCTTCTTCGCGCAGGGCAAACGAGGCATGAACGCAGCAGTAATCAAATTCAATGCCCTGTCCGATACGGTTGGGTCCACCGCCGATAATGGCCACTTTCTTTTTGGATGAAGGCCTGGATTCGTTTTCCGTTTCGTAAGTGGAATAATAATATGGAGTATATGCTTCAAATTCCGCCGCACACGTATCGACCAGTTTATAAACCGGCAGAATTTTTTCTTTCCCTCGCCAATCGCGAATCTCCTGTTCCGTTTTATTCCAGAGCGCACCCAGAGACCGGTCGGAAAACCCCATTTCTTTAGCTGCACGCAGCAGTTCCGTCGACGGTTCCGAACGTTTCAGTTCATTTTCCGCATCTATAATATCTTTAATCTGATGTAAAAACCAGGGATCAATCTTGGTGATGTCATAAACATCATTTACTGTCATGCAGTCTTGCAACGCCGCGCCAACATAAAAAAGCCTAAGCGAATTGGGCTTGACGAGTTTGCTTTTAATGAGCGATTTTCTTTCCTGACGGTCTT
>CAZXIP010000235.1:0-3257 GCA_964640755.1 uncultured Smithella sp.
GGCAGTGTGAAGCTTGAGAGAAACACACCGTCACCGCCAGGCATGGATGAGCAGTGCCATGCCTTTTTGAACTTCCGGATCACGGGAGTTTCTTTTCTACGCTTTTGCATTCAGCGTGTCTAACCGTTTCCGGATCGTTTCTATTTCGGATTGCAGAAGTTCCGCCTGACGCTGGAGTGCCTGCTTTTCCGTTTCCGGATCGGAGTCTCCTGTTGGCGCAGCCCATCCGCCTCCCCAAGCTCTGCCCGGCACACCAGTGGCGAAAAAGCGATTACGCCGTCTGAATCCGCCGCCTTGCCCTCCGAAATTAGCTCGACGTCCAAAACCCATACCCATACCACGCCCGCAGGCGTTGTTTAAATAACCAGGCATATTGTAACCGGCGCAGTATCCCGCCTGACGACCTGTCATGGCTCCCATTCCCATGGGGCCTGTTGAATCTCCTCTTGGCATGATGAAAATCCCCCTTCCATGCGATTTTTGATCTATTCCCGAACCATCGATGTCTTGCACTTCGGGCACTGAACCTGCGTGCAGGGAACGCCTCGTTCATGCGGCTGCGTATGACCGCAATTGGGACACCGGCAGGTGCCCACCGCACCGCCGGCAATCGGTCCGCCCTTACGGCCACGGCCTCCGCCCACTCCCTGCCCGCCGCCATTACCTCTTCCGCTACGATTTGCACCATTCATGAATATTACCTCCCTTAAATTGTTACCGTTTTCAGAATACAAAGACCGCCGCCGCCAGCACCGTCGTGTAATCCCCCGTTTTCAAAACGCAGGATTGTGTGGTGTTGCGTGTTCCGACGATTTTCCCGCTGATTTTAAACAACTCTTTTTTTTCATCCCAGCTTTCATCGACGTTGAAGTCGATGCCCAGTGTCGAGGCCAGCATGGCCGCCGCGAGATCTTCCGCGTAGTCGCCTGTCTGCCGCTCGGTGTAGCCAAAGGCGTGATGTTCGCTAATGTATCCATAAGCTTTTTTGTCCACGGGAATCGCGCAGCCGACCGACGCGGAAATCAACCGCTTGGGTTCGTCACTGCAGCACCGGCTCATGACGCAAAAAGTGATGGCCCCTGGTTGAAGTTTTTTTAATCCTTCCGACCGCGAAATGATGCGGCAGCCCGGAGGCATAATGCTGGAGACCTGCACTAGATTACACTTTTCAATCCCTGCGTCGCGCAACGCCAGCTCAAAAGAATGAAGTTGCTCCTTGTGCGTGCCGACGCCTTTGGTAAAGAAAATCTCTTTGGGAATATACTGGTTCAATGTTTTTTCTCCTTTAATTTAATCAATCCATCCCATATCTGATCGGTGCCGACGTATTTCCTTGTGTCCATTGAAGAATACTTAATGACACAGGTTGGCGTGGCATCAATTTTGTTATCCTTGAAGTGCTTATTGAGAATCGGGAAAACCGATTTTTCATCAAATGCTTTCCAAACAATATTATTTTCTTTTAGATAGGCGACCAGTGCTTCCTCCGTTCTGATATTTCTGGTCTGGGCCGCTTTAAATAAAATTTCGCGGACATGAAAAATATAATCGGCGTCGCTGCGCGCGTTGGCCGCGTAAAGATAATACTTGGCATAGACCGGCGTAATGCGCGTAAAAGGCACATCGATAAACCGTATTTTAACCTGTCCGTTCGCAAGCAATTCTTTGAACAGCGGTTCCGCCTTGGTATCAATCATCCGGCAGGGCGGGCAGAAGTAGTCCGTAAACAGGGTGATCTCGCATGCGCCTTGTCCCAGCGATGGAACGTCGTAAAACTTATCCTGTCCATAGGCGGGTGTCGCTGAACCGGAAAACGAAAACGCAATAACCAGATATCCCAGGACACTGACAATAAGCAGCGGCAGTTTGTTTATTTTAAACATTGGGAAATTGACCTCCCCCAGAAAATAAAGCCACATCCGGCGGCGATTTTCGCGCCAGGCAGACGGCACTTCATAATTAATCAGAAACGATACAATCACCAGAGCGGAAAATGCCAGGCAGAAGGGGCAATAAACATCATTTTGTATTTGAAAAGCATACAAATGGACTTCCACGCCGAGACCGGCGGCCAAAAGTGCCCGCACAAAAGGTATTTGACGGAAAGCGGCAAACGCGATGATGGCCGCCATAAAAGCAATGCCGACCCATTTGAGATCCATTCCCAAAATATCACCTTTTAAATAGCTGCACGCGGTATTGCAATGATCGTAATACATCATGATGCCGATGCCGGTCAGAGCCAGGATCATTGTGATGATACCGCGATGTTTTTTTATGCTGCCTGCTGTTTTCATTCTTCAAAAATCCCGTTTATTTCCAAGGACATCCTCTGCCACGTTGTCTCCCCCGTCCTGCGCCGAAACCGCGTCCGTGGCAGCCGGGAAGCACAAAGGCCTCTGTGTGTAATTGGCCGCTCTCGTAACCGTCTATAATTTCCTGCACGGAGCCGCGCATAAACGGATGAACTGTAATTCCGGTTGCCGCAATTGCCGCTTCCTGAGGCCGGGAAATCGCACCGCAAATCAGCACATCGATTTTCATTTCCTTAAGCTGCATGGCCCGTGACGCTCCGTCGGCAGAGTTGAGCCTGAAAGTCGTGCGCTTACGCACTCCATCTCCATCTTTTTCCACCACCACCAGTTGATCCGCCGCGTCAAAAACCGTGGAGATGCAATCTTTCCATACCGACAGGGCAATTTTCATAAATCCTCGCTTCCGATTCAGTGAACGGTTCGTTCAGCTGTGTTTCGTAAGTTGATTTTTGCATGAAGAATGCCAAATACAGCTCTAAAGAATAACGCCGTTATATTAGATAGATAGTATTGCCCCGTTTCTGTTGAACACTTCCATTAGTCGCAATAATGCGACTAATGGTTGCGACAGGGTCGCATTATTGCATTCATCTGTGTGGCTTATTTCGGAACGGAAAGTCCCAGAGATTTGATCTTGCGGTAGAGAGTGCTTTTGTGCATGCCCAGTTGCTTTGCGGTTTTCAGGCGGTTCCAGTTGTTTTGCTTAAGCGCGGCCATCAGACAGGCCGAGGCCGCCTCCCGCAAAGATGCCGAATCATCTTGGATAGCGGGGGTAGCAAATAGTGAGTCCGGCAGATGTTTCTTTTCGATCATGCCGCCTTTACACAAAATGAATGCCCGTTCAATAATGTTGGCCAGTTCGCGAATATTGCCAGGATAGGTATGCGACATCAATACAGTCATCGCTTCGTCGCTTAAGCCCGTGATGTCTTTTTTTTGCAG
>CAZXIP010000236.1:0-3215 GCA_964640755.1 uncultured Smithella sp.
GAACTTCTGGAAAGCCTGCTGGATCTGAGAATGCTTCTGGAGCCGGCCTATGCCAGGCTTGCGGCCCAAAACCGAACGGAAGAACAGGCCCGCGAATTTTATGAAATTATCGAAAAAGAAGAATCCGCCGACACGCGGGACATTCAAAAGATTACAAACCTCGATTTTGAATTTCACCTTCTCATTGCGGTGGCTTCGGGCAACAGGGTTTATCCGCTTCTGCTAAATTCTTTCCGGCCGGTTTACACAAATCTTTCCGGTCAGTTTTTTAATGATCCGCGGGTGACCGCCGCTGTCCACAAATACCACCTTAACACAGCTAAGGCGATTGAATCGGGGGACGGGAAAAAAGCGGCATCCGTTATGAAAGAACTGTTGCGTCACGGAGAAACGCATCTCCGCGCAATGATCGATCGGAAAATGTAAGGAGGTCTGCATGGAAACCGTTTTATCGTCCTCGCATAAACTCAAAGAACCCGCGGAATTATCCAGCCGTATCCGCTGGCTTCGGAATTATTACTTCCAGGGTAACGAACGGGCATGGAACAATGAATTCACCTGTTGGACCACCGGAACTCCCTGGGATATCATCTACAATGAAATGACTTTCTATATCGTGCCGGAAACCTACACGCTGCTGGGCACGCTGGGAGCGTCTTACCGTCAGGCCGCGCGGCCCGTCGAGCTTCATCCGGACTTCTGGCGATGGCCGCTCGTGGAAAGGCGCGCGTGGTTTGTGCGGGAAGTGATCGTAAACTACGTGCCCCAGGAAATCCTGCCCGGCGACCTGATTGCCGGTGCCCGTTTCAATGTCCAGACCTCGATATGCTTTACCAAAGAGGAAAGCAAGACTTGGGAGAAACTTGTAAAAGCCAAGCATGGCGCGAGAGCAAAGATGAAATGGTTTCATGACCACGGATACGGAAATGCCGGCGCTACAAGCGGCCACTTGATTCCAGGACATGAACGCGTGCTTAGCATCGGCTGGAAAGGGGTTCATGCGGAGCTGATGTCTTTCTACAACGCGCTTGATAAAAATGAGCGCACCGGCCCGAAAGGCGCCCAGCTCAGAGCCATGATCACCGCATCGACCATGGCGCGCGATCTGGCTTCTCGATACAAAGCATCGTGCGAACAACTTGCACAAAGCGAACCAGATGCGCAGCGCAAGACGGAACTGCGGACTATGGCAGCCAACCTGAGCCGCGTACCCTGGGAACCGGCAACAACGTTCTGGGAGGCGGTTCAGGCGCTCTGGATCAACCACATGCTGGTCATGACGGACGAAAATTATCCCGGCGCCGGTGTTTCCTTCGGCCGGGTGGATCAGTACTTGTTCCCCTACTACGAAAAATCCATCCGCGACGGCATGAACCGGGAATGGGCCAAGGAAATCCTTAAATGCTTCTGGATTCACGCCAACACGGCATACGACGCCATGATCCGCAACGGCAACCAGGGAATCACCGCCGGGTTTGGACAGCTGATCACCCTGTCCGGTCTGGGGGCAAAGGAACTTGACATGACCAACGATCTGACTTACGTCATTCTGGAAGTGATCGACGAAATGTCGCCAATCCTGGAACCCAAACCCAACGTGCGCCTGCACCAAAAAAGCCCAGAACCCCTGCTGGACAAAATCGTGGACATGATCGAATCCAGCCAGGGCTCACCATTTTTACTAAACTTTGACGAACGGTCCATGGCAGGCATGATGCTGGAAGCCCGGAAGGCCGGCCTCACAGATCTGATCAACCGGGACAATGTTCATGAATATGCGCCTGTCGGATGCCTGGAAAACACGATGGTCGGCAATGACCGTTCCGGCACGGTGGACAATAACCTCAACCTGCTCAAAGCCGTTGAACTGACACTGACCGGCGGGAAAGACCTTCTGCCGTTTACCGACCCCATGACAGGGAAAACCGAACCCGTAAGGCAGGACGGTCCCCACACACCGGATGGGTCATCCTTTAAAACCTGGGAAGACTTCTGGCGGGCCTATGAAATCCAGATCCGGTACATTATTCAGAAATGCGTTGATCTATACGAAATATCCGAATCCATACGAGCCCGCTTCTTTCCCACACCTTATCTTTCCTGTCTGGTCAAAGGCTGCGCGGAAAAGGCGAAGGACATCACGCAGGGAGGAGCCGAGATCAGTTTTACGACACTGGAAGCTGTCACATATGCAACCACCGTGGACTCGCTTTTGGCCATCAAATATCTGGTCTTCGATAAAAAAGCCTGCACCATACAGGAATTGACCGACGCTCTTACGGCCAACTGGCAGGGATACGAAGTTCTTCAGGCCATGGCCAAAAATCGTGCTCCCAAATACGGCCGTGATGATGACGAAGCAGACGAACTGGCCCGAAGGGTCATGCAGCTGTGGTGTGATGAAACCTGGCGTCACAAGACCAAAGCCACAGGCCGGCAATTCCGGCCCGGCATGCTGAGCTGGAACTACTGGGCCGGCGACGGCTATATTATGGCGGCCAGCGCCGATGGAAGAACAAAGGGACAGTTTTTGTCCAATGCCATCTGTCCGTCGAACGGGGCAGACATCAAAGGCCCGACGTCAAACGCCAACTCGGTGGGGAAAGTATTGGGCGGCAAAGCGCAAAACGGTCAGGGAGACTGGCAGGGCTATTTCAATGATCTGCCGAACGGAGCCAGTCATACCATAACCTTTAATCCATCTATTCTGCGCGACTCTGCGCACAAAGAAAAGTTTAAGGCGTTCCTGAAGGGGTACGCGCATAACGGAGGAACCGCTCTTCAGATCAACATGCTGGACCCCGGCATGCTCAAAGACGCGCAGGCGCATCCGCAGGACTACCGGCATCTTTTAGTGCGCATTACCGGTTATAATGCCTACTTTACCACCGTGGGCAGAGAACTTCAAAATGAAGTAATTGAACGTGTCAGTCACAATAAATTTTAAGGTTTTCGGCTGATGGCACAACAAAACCAGCTATACGGAACCATCCTGGAAATGGTTCGCATGTCCACCGAAGACGGCCCGGGCATTCGAACAACTGTCTTCTTCAAGGGATGTCCGCTTGCCTGCCGATGGTGCCACAACCCGGAAAGCATCAGCGCCAAGCCACAGATCCAGTGGATACAAACCAGTTGTATCGGATGCGGTATCTGCGTAGATACCTGTCCTGAAAAAGCGCTTACGCAAAACCCGGAAGGCATCACCATCAACC
>CAZXIP010000237.1:0-3209 GCA_964640755.1 uncultured Smithella sp.
TAGCAGCCGTCAAAGCCCCCGGCTTCGGCGACCGCCGCAAGGCCATGCTCGAAGACATCGCCATCCTTACAGGTGGCAAGATGATCTCCGAAGACATGGGCTACAAGCTTGAAAACGTAAAGATCGAAGACCTGGGACGCGCCAAGAAGATCACCATCGATAAAGACAACACCACCATTATCGACGGTGCCGGAAAGCGCGCTGATCTCGAAGGCCGTGTGAAGCAGATTCGTGCCCAGATCGAGGAGACCACCTCCGATTACGACCGTGAGAAGTTGCAGGAAAGACTGGCCAAACTGGTCGGCGGTGTTGCCGTTATTAAAGTCGGCGCCGCAACAGAAACTGAAATGAAAGAAAAGAAAGCCCGTGTGGAAGATGCTCTGCATGCCACACGCGCTGCCGTGGAAGAAGGAATCGTTCCCGGCGGCGGCGTTGCTTATCTGCGAACACTGCCTGCACTAATTAAGCTGGCATTGGACGGCGACGAGCAGATCGGTGTCAACATCGTGAAGAAAGCGATTGAAGAGCCGATCAAAATGATCGCCCAGAACGCCGGCCTCGAAGGCAGCATTGTGGTCGAGAAAGTAAAAGAAAAGAAGGGTTCCTATGGTTTCAACGCACGCACTGATGTCTATGAAGACATGATTGCAGCCGGCGTTATCGATCCGACCAAGGTTACCCGCTTTGCCCTGCAGAACGCAGCCTCAGTTGCGGCGCTGCTGCTCACCACCCAGTGCATGATTGCCGACAAGCCCGAAGAGAAGGGCGCAGGCGGCGGAATGCCCGGTATGCCTCCCGGAGGAGGATATCCCGGAATGGGCATGTAAGCCACGACGGCCTTTAGCCGGTCTACCTTTGTTGGCATCATTGTCGGCTTCCTCGACGTATCACTAATACGCCTGCGGAGCCTCCTCCTTGCCGCCTCGGTATCCCGGTAAATGCGAAGTGGCTTGGACTCAAGCTACAGAATAAAATGAAGACCCCCTGTCCGTGAGGACAGGGGGCCTTTTTAGACATACCTCAAGCCTGGGGATTCCCCCTTGGTCAAGGGTTATTTTATTTCAGTCTCTCTGCCGACAATTGCAGGTGATCCGTTTCGATTTCCACCAATGCTTCAAAAAGCTGCCTGATCCTTGGATGATCCGCGTCGGCGGCTGACTTTCTGTAGAATGCGATCGCCCGGGTTTCCCTTTCGTGGGACTCTTTCAAATTCTCGACATTCTCTGTGTGGCATGCGTCGGCGCCCGGCGCGACGGATCCCAGCTTCAGTATTTTCCTCCAGATGGAGGCGTGCTCCGCCTCAACCTTGCCCAGCGCCTTGAACAAAATCTTCCCCTCGGGATCGTTCGTTTGATTGGCGGCACAAGCATAAAATGCCGAATTGCTTATTTCCACCTTGAGCGCGTGTTCGACATTGGCCTGATCCTTCCCGCTGAGCGGAACATCAAAGTTCACCTGAGCCTCTTTTGCCTCCAAAATATAGCCCACATGGGCACCGCAGAAAGGGCAGTTGGGTGGGGGACTGGCGCCGATATAGGCATCGCCGCAAATAATGCACCTGTATAATTTAACCATTTCTCGCCTCCCAAAAATTATTTTTATTGTTCACAAGCCAAATAGTTTTCTAGAGCTTCCAGAGGCCATGGAGATTGCAGTATTCCCGCGCCGTAATATTGGCCGCTTCGATGGGGAAAAACGCTTCCGGCTCCTGACCCGGCGCGAGGAACTGGCGATATGCTTTGCCGTCCGCGATCACCTCGATCCATTCAATGTAATGCTTTTCCTCCATGGGATGGGCAACACTACCGACCTTTATCTTGATCCCGCCTGTCACTTTTTCCGCAACAGGAACATGCTTTTCCTTCGCGGCATCTGTTGTGTTTTCCGTCAGCCGTTTCATGGGCTGATTGCAGCACACCAGTTCGCCTTTGCCTTCGTGAAGCACTTCCACGATATGGCCGCATACGTCACACTTAAAAACTTCATTTCTGTTTGCCATGATCCACCTCTTTCCTTTAAGTTCAGAATTATAAATCCACTTTTTTAAACATCTTGCTTTCCTGTGCATCGGCGGCGATACGCCGACCGCTGTGTCCGGTGTTTGGTGACCGTTCTTTTGCGATTCTTTTCGATATCATTAAAAAACGGTCATATTAAAATCACACAATGTCGAAGCGGTCAAGGTTCATGAGTTTGTTCCATGCCGCCACAAAGTCCTGCAGGAACTTCTCCTGTGAATCCTCGCATCCGTAGACTTCCGCCAGGGCCCTAAGCTGGGAGTTCGAGCCGAATATGAGGTCAACGCGGGTAGCGGTCCACCGGAGCTTGCCCGTCTTGCGGTCCCGCCCTTCAAACACGTCTGCGTCTTTCGACACGGTCTTCCACTCGGTGCCCATGTCAAGCAGGTTCACGAAAAAGTCATTGGTAAGCGTCTCCGGCTGTTTGGTGAAGACGCCGTGTTGAGAGTCTCCGATGTTCGTGCCCAGAACGCGCATGCCGCCAATGAGAACGGTCATCTCCGGCGCTGTAAGCGTCAGGAGCTGCGCCTTGTCAACCAGCATCTCCTCGGCCGATACGGCGTATTTGGTCTTCTGGTAGTTGCGGAAACCATCCGCTTTCGGTTCGAGGACGGAAAAGGAGGCCGTATCAGTCTGCTTGGGCGAGGCGTCCATGCGTCCCGGCGTGAAGGGAACCGTTATTTTATAACCGGCGTTCTTTGCCGCCTGCTCAACACCCGCGCAACCGCCCAGAACGATCAGGTCAGCAAGTGAAACCTTCTTGCCGCCGGATTGGGATTTGTTGAATGTTTTCTGGATGCCCTCCAGTGTCTTGAGCACTTTCGCCAGCCGGGCAGGCTGGTTGACTTCCCAATCTTTCTGAGGCGCAAGCCGAATGCGGGCGCCGTTGGCGCCGCCGCGCATGTCAGAGCCACGGAACGTGAAGGCGGATGCCCAGGCAGTCGTTACCAGTTCCGATACGGACAGGCCGGATGCCAGGATCTTGCCCTTGAGGGAGGTAATGTCCTGCTTATTGATCAATTTGTGATTGACGGCAGGGATGGGGTCCTGCCAGATGAGTTCCTCTTTGGGAACCTCCGCGCCGAGATAGCGCGACCGCGGACCCATATCGCGGTGGGTCAGCTTGAACCAGGCCCGGGCAAACGCGTCAGCAAATTGTTTGGGGTTGGCCAGATAGCGTCGTGCGATCGG
>CAZXIP010000238.1:0-3197 GCA_964640755.1 uncultured Smithella sp.
TGAAAAAACGCCCCGCCCAAAACACCCCCGGCTCCCAGTAAACTTAAAGGCTTCAGTAGGTCTTTCCAGAGCATCACGGATGCCGGCACTTTCGGATTCACCGGCAGTTCGTCGTAAACTTCCGGCTTGAACTGCAGGACATAGATCACATGCGTACCGTTCACAAACTTATCACCATAAACGTTCGCATCGCCACCGAGTTCTTTCACCCGGGCATATGCTTTTTTGATCATCGCGTCTTTGTCGCCGATGGTCAGGGCACCGGTCGGACAGGACTTCACGCAGGCCGGCGCATGGCTTTCCCGGATGCGGGAATAGCACAAATCACACTTATAAACTTTATCTGTCTTTGCGTCATGCTTGGGAATATGGAACGGACAGGCGGCCACGCATTCCTTGCAGCCGATGCACTTGTCGCGATGGATGCCGACGGTTTTCATCGGGGTGTAATACAGCGACCCGCTGGGGCAGACCTTCACACAGGCTGCGTCCGTACAGTGCATGCAGCCGTCTTTGCGGAAAATCCACTGGAAGTTTCCGTCCTTATCTTCATATTCCTGGAAGCGGATGAGCGTCCAGGTATTCCACTGAAGATCCGGAGGATTCTGATACGTGCCCAACTGTTTTGTTTTCAGGCCGGGAAGTTCATTCCACTGTTTGCAGGCCACCTGGCAGCCGCGGCAGGCGGTGCACAGGGTGGTATCGATCAATTTTACCAGTTCAGGTTGATTCTTCATGGTCTCCTCCCTCCTACAACTTTTCCACGTTGACCATGAACGCCTTGTACTCTGGGCAGAAGGTGTTCGCATCGCCAACGGTTGGGGTTAACATATTCGTGCTGTCGCTGGTGCTGTCCTTGGGGAAGAGCCAGCCATAATTGAAGGGCATACCGACCTGATGAACTTCTTTACCTTCCACCATAAACGGTTTGAAGCGCTTGGTCACCATAGCGATGCAGGGGGCCTCGCCACGTATCGATGATACCTTGATGCGTTCACCGTTTTTAATGCCTTTTTCCTTGGCCAGTTTATCGCCAATCTCCACATAAAGCTCCGGCTGCATTTCCAGGAGCCATGCCTGCCAACGGGTCAAAGCCCCGGAGCACCAGTGTTCCGTACAGGAATAGGTTGTGCAGACATATGGAAATTTTTCACTGGCGTTGGCAACCTTATCCATATCGCTCTTGAAGATTTCAGCGGCCGGATTCATGAGCTGACCCGACAGAGGATTCTTGGTAAGTGGTCCTTCCAACGGTTCGTAATGCTCGGGGAATGGACCTTCGGCCATACCGGGTCCGAACAGAGCACCCAGACCATCTTTTTGCATGATGAAGGGATACTTGCCCTTTTCCTTGTCTGCCTGCGGCGGCCAGGGACCATCCGGCACATCTCCCACCCACTTTTCACCCGTCCACTCCAGAAGTTTGCGTTTGGGATTGTAGGGCTTGCCGTTCATATCGCAGGAGGCACGGTTATAGAGGATGCGGCGATTGACCGGCCAGGCAAATGCCCAGTTGGGAAAGAGACCCAATCCCGTCGGATCTTCCTTGCCCCGAGACGCCATCTTGTTAATGCCGTCCGCCGTGTAACTGCCGGAGATGCACCAGTTGCCGCACGCTGTCTTGCCGTCTAACTGGAGATTTCCAAAGCCCGGTACCAGTTGACCTTTTTTGAACTCGGTCTTTGTCCCCTTGGCTTTATCTTCGATCACGGTATCTTCCAAAAAGACGCCGTTGATCCGTTTGGCCACTTTCATCACGTCAAAGTGTCCCTTGCTGTCCAGATAATCCCACTTTAGATTCGTAATTGCTTCAGCATTAGGACCGCCTTCCTTTTCATACAGCTTCTTGATTTCCGCCATGATCTTGATTTCAATCTCGCCCACGGGAAGTGCATCACCGGGAGCCTCGGCGGCCTTATATTTCCACTGCACCCAGCGGCCCGAGTTGCTTTGCGAACCTTCTTTCTCCATGGTTGCGGCGGCGGGAAGCAGGAAACATTCCGTCTTGATCTTGGTGGGATCGACGCCTGGACCTCTCCAGAACTCGTAGGTTTCGTTGTTGAAAATATTTTCACCAACCAGCCAGTCCAGATTTTCCATCGCCTTGCGAACTTTGTTGGAATTCGGAGTGCTTACGGCCGTATCCGCGCCGATGCAGAAATATCCCTTGACCTTGCCCTCGTACATCGCATCAAACATGTGCATCGTGGAATAGTGCTTTCCGTCATCCATCTTAGGTAGCCAGTTATACCCAAACTGATTATCTTTAGTGGCTTTGTCTTCCCACAAGGCCTTCAAAAAGCTGACAAAGAATTTCGGATAATTCGAATAATAGTTGGCCGACTGCGGATCTTTCGACACCGGTGTGTACTTTTCAAGATAATGATCTAAAGATTCGAGTGAGGCGGAAAGCATCTTCAGGTAACCGGGAAGATTGCCGTATAAAATGCAGTGGTCCGTCGAACCCTGAACGTTGGGTTCGCCGCGCAGAGCGTTGATGCCGCCGCCCGCGATGCCCATGTTTCCCAGCAGAAGCTGGATAATCGACATGGTGCGGATATTCTGGCTGCCGGTCGTATGATGCGTCCAGCCCAGAGCGTAGCATTCCGTTCCGGCTTTATCCGGCACGCCGGTAGCGCTGTAGGCTTCATAAACTTTAAGGAGGTTTTCTTTCGACACACCGGTGATGCTGGAAACCTTATCCAGAGTGTAACGTGAATAATGCTTTTTCAGCATCTGGAAAACTGAGCGGGGATTGGAGAGCGTCATATCCCGCTTGGGGATACCGCTGCCGTCTTTTTCCAGCACCCAGGTTGCTTTGTCGTATTTTCTCTTCTTGGCGTCGTATCCGGAGAAAAGACCATCGTTAAAAGAAAAGTCACTGCCCACGATAAACGAAGCGTTGGTGTAATTCAGTACATAATCTTTAAAGTATTTATTATTTTCCAGAATGTAATTAATCATGCCACCCAGAAAAGCGATATCCGTTCCGGAACGAAGCGGAACATGGAAATCACAGCGGGCGGATGTTCTTGTGTAACGGGGATCAACGTGAATAATCGTTGCGCCTTTTTCCTTGGCTCTTAAAATCCACTTAAAGGCGATGGGGTGATGCTCGGCAGCATTGCTGCCCATAATCAGGATAACATCGGCATTCTTTAAATCACAGTAGTGGTTCGTCATGGAACCGCGTCCAA
>CAZXIP010000239.1:0-3193 GCA_964640755.1 uncultured Smithella sp.
ACACCGCTGGACACAATTACTGGATCGGCTGCGATGAATGCCTTAAGGTGTGTCCGCTGAATTTGAAAAAAGATCCGGCTAAAAATTCATAAATATCTTGATATAAAGAAAGAAGCAGATGTAACCTCCACCTGCCTCTTTCTTTATCCTTGCGGGTTCAATCTTGCAGATTGAACCCCTGGTTTAAGTTTAATCATACAAAACAGCTGGTTCAGTCAACATGACTGAACCAGCTGAGAGGTTGATGGCTATTTATCTCTTAATGACGATTTATTGCAAAATTTACGACAATGGCTTTCCACATTCCCTGCATTTGCCGTCCGCACCGATAACACCGATGCACGTGCCGTCACTGCACAAAACCCTTTTGTCCCATTCGTCGTCGGAGCCCAAGTCTTCCGATGAAGCAGGACTTGTTTTCTCTATGACGACAGGTTCACCAGTTTCTTTATCGTGACCCTGGGGGAGAACGCCCTCATAAGTTTTACCGCATTCCCTGCATTTGCCGTCCGCTCCGATCGTCCCGATACAGGACCCGTCACTGCACAAAACGCGTTTATCCCAGTCTTCACTTTTGTCAAAAATGATTTCATCCATGCTGCTCTCCGCATTTTATTGATATTGTTTTCTTATGCCGAGCCTGTAAAAAAGTCAAATCGAACAGGAACATTTTAATTAAACTAAAATAATCAGCCGGATGGGCATACCTTGAGCGAATATCCCCGAAACATTGTGGCTCTTTGCGTAATGGAGCATCAGACAGTCGAACTGTTTGAGCCCGCAGGGCGAGTTTTCGACTGTCGCGAAATAAGCATTAGAGCCACAGTTGCAGGGGATGCTGAGCAAAGGGTATGCTCATCCAGCTGCTTCAATCAACCACCTAGCTGCGAGCTTTCGAGATATGAAATGAACGTTATTATATCGCCGCAAGCTTCGGAGAATTAACGCTCGTCCCGCAGCAGCGGGATTAAAGCATCGAACATAACTGTTTTGATAGTCAACCTTTTATGCAGGCCACTGATTTGAGTTTTGCCACTTTACGGGCAATTCCCGCATCGTGAACCACCTGGACGACATCGTTCAAATTCTTATAGGCTTCCGGCATCTCTTCGCCTAATGTTCCTTTGCTGCCGGCCATCACCAAAACACCCTGATCGGCCAGTTCACGGCTGATGGAGCGGCCCCGGCTGGTCTTGATGGCCTGGGTTCGGCTCATGACCCGACCTGCGCCATGACAGGCGCTGCCAAAGGTCTCCTGCATGGCTTTTTCCTGACCCACTAGTATATAAGAACCAGCTCCCATGTCCCCGGGAATCAGCACAGGCTGGCCGACACTTTTATATCTTTCGGGAACCGCTTCATGACCTGCCGGATAAGCCCTTGTTGCACCTTTTCGATGAACACACAGTTTTTTCTCGACACCATCAATTTTGAACGACTCGATTTTGGCAATGTTGTGGCAAACATCATAGACCAGTCGCATCCCCAGTTCACGCGGCGCTATTCTCAGCGTTTTTTCAAAAACTTCCTGCGTGAGGTGCATCAGAATCTGCCGGTTGGCCCAGGCGTAATTGGCACCACAGGCCATGGCTGCCAGATAATTCTTCCCGCGCTGCGAGGCCAGATAGGTGCAGGCCAGCTGCCGGTCCGGCAGTGCGATGCCGGTTTCTGATTGATGCTTCACCATCAGCGCCAGATAATCATCGCAGATCTGGTAGCCCAGCCCCCGCGACCCGGTATGGATCATGACAACAATCTGCCCTTTGCGCAGCCCAAACACCCCGGCCGCTTTTTCATCAAAAATGTCCTGCACGACTTCAATTTCCAGAAAGTGATTGCCGGAACCCAGCGTGCCGAGCTGCTGCTTGCCGCGCTCGAGGGCCCGTGCTGAAACCTGCTCCGGATCCGCGCCGTTCAGGCAGCCGACGTCTTCTGTTGTTTCCAGGTCCTGTAGGGATCCGAAACCGTTTCGCACGGCCCATTTTGCACCTTCCTCAAGCACTTTTTTCTGATCTTTACCGGAGAGCTTGACATAGCCTGTTGAACCCACACCCGTCGGAATGCGCTGATACAAAGCGGTAGTCAGATCCTTTATTTTCCCCCGGATATCGTCAAGGGCAAGCCCCGTTGCCATCAGGCGGCAACCGCAGTTAATGTCGTAACCCACGCCGCCCGGCGATACTACGCCTCCGTCCAGATCAAAAGCCGCCACCCCGCCTATGGGAAAACCGTACCCCCAGTGAATATCCGGCATGGCCAGCGAGAAATTGACGATGCCGGGCAAATGGGCAACGTTGGCCACCTGTTTGGTACTTTCGTCGTGTTGAAGCAGATCGTGGATTTTTACGTTCGCGTAGATGATCCCCGGCACACGCATGGAACCCGTCTGCGGAAGAAGCCATCTGTTTTCATCGAGTTTTTCCAGTTTAATTTCAGACATTACGAATTCTCAAACAAAGTTCAAAGATTAAATTTTTTCGATGACCTCGTAAAATGCTCCAGAGGCAAGGCGCGCAAATCCCGAGGAATGAGGCGTACTTTTATGTGTACGCCGCAATGACGAGGGATGCAGCGCAACGCCGCATATGGACATTTTACAAGGTCGTCATCAGACATCGAAAATCACCCTGGCCCTCCACCCCTTCGTCGTCTTTTCAACAGCCAGCCCGTGATACGTAACGGCTTTTAACTCCGTTTTGATCAAATGCCTCTTGGGGTCATACGGCTCAACCGTTAATTTGACAATGAGTCTTTTCATGCTGCAATCGGCGATCATGCCTTGATTAACCACAAGGCCCAAACCATTGAACAGATAAAGAAGTTCCCTTAAAAAGTTAATGAGCAGGTCTTCCACATCCGCCCCGTTCACAGTCCTTGTTTTTACTCGCTCCCTGGTTTTTTGATTTGACTTATCATTATTGCCGGTGTCCTGAATCAGAATATCAAACAAAGCGAAGGCAGCGTTGGTAAACAGATCCTTTTTCGTGCGCCCGAATATTTCAACCCCTATATCGGCGGTGTGGTCAAATAATGTATATTTTAGCATAGCGGTAGTATAACCTATTATGCCGGCATCGCACAAGCTACCATAAAAAAGGGCGCCTCGAAGCGCCCTTTTGTTAATGTTGATGGTACGATGGTCTAGTCTTCTTCCGGAGTTTCGTTCTCTTCTGTTGTCATATCCGTTTCATCA
>CAZXIP010000240.1:0-3144 GCA_964640755.1 uncultured Smithella sp.
TTTTTACGGAAATTGGGGGTTTTCAACATTTTTGAAATTTTCGCCAGGGCTTTTAGATGCTGTCCTGTTGAATTCTCCGGCGCCAGCAGCAAAAAGAACAGATGAACCGGTTTCCCGTCAATCGCGTCAAAAGCTATTCCCTTTTTGCTGCGCCCGAAAGCGACAACAAGTTCATGAAGGTCCGAAACCTTGCCGTGAGGAATGGCAACGCCGTCACCAATGCCCGTTGAACCGAGTTTTTCCCTTTGCTGCAGGACATCGATTGCCCTGGCTTTGTCGATCTTCAAACCACTGCTGATCAGCACATTGATCAGTTCCGCAAGCACGTCTTTTTTGGAATTTGACGAGAGATTTTCACTGAGAAATTCAATTTTAAAAATTTGATCCAGTCGCATGTGTTGCACCTGACCTTGTAAACTGAAACACCGTTTTTTATCTCATCGGTGGACCCTTCATAAAGGGGAACAGGCATTGAAATGCCCTTCCCCCCGGGTAAATTCATTTTGTCGGTTAACTGTTCGTTTCGATATGGGCAATATTCCCGTCGTCAAGGCGATAAACCAGGCTTACTTTTTCCGAAGCGGTGTCCCGATAGATCAAAAATCGGGCTTTACTTCCTTCCATCTCCAGCACAGCTTCCTCGAGAGACATGAGTTTTAAAACGACCTTGCGGGTTTCCACCACTTTAGCTGTGTAATCGTCCTCTTCCATGCCTTCCTCGGTCTTCTGACCGCCATGACGGATACTTTTTGGTTTATGTTCCCTGTTTTTCTCTCTTTGCTTCTTAAGCTGTTTTTCGATTTTATCTATGCAGCTGTCCACCGCAAGATGCATATCCTTGGCCTCTTCCTTGGCATTTACATTCCAACCGTTGGCACTCAGATTTATTTCCACAACATTACGAAACTTTTCCGTTGAAAGAACGACATGGGCTTCAGAAGGCACATCAAGGTATTTCTTTAGTTTAACAATTCTTTCCTCTACATAGGTTTTTTGCCAGTTTTCCCCTTCACTCGTTCTGAACGTTACGGAAATATTCATTATTTTTCCTCCATGGTTAAAATTAGGCAGCCAAAACCACTCGACAATTTTCGCTACCGGCAACAAAGGTCAGTCATATAGTGGCGACCAAACCAAAAGTCAACCGGAATTTTACCCTTTGTGCCTATTATACCGCTATTTTTAAGAGATGACGTTAAAAATATTTCTTCCTCTTGGACGATGGCAATATCCCTATCATTTCCCTGTACTTAGCGACTGTACGTCGGGCTATATCAATGTTTTTGGCCTTGAGCAGGTCAACGATTTCACAATCACTGTAGGGTTTTTTAGGATCTTCCCCGGCAATCAGATGCCTGATTTCCTCTTTAACGCTTTTCGAGGCAATGTTTTCGCCGGACGTTCTCTGGATGGAACTGCCGAAAAAATATTTCATTTCAAAGATGCCGCGATGAGAATGCATGTATTTATTGGTCACAACGCGGCTGATGGTTGATTCATGCATTTCTACATCATCAGCGATGTTTCTCAAGACCAGGGGTTTTAAAAAATCGATGCCTTTATCAAAGAAATCCTTCTGGTGCCTGACGATGCTTTCAGCGACTTTATAGATCGTTTTATGCCGCTGCTGGATGCTTTTAATCAGCCAGGTAGCAGACTGTATCTTGTCACGTATGTACTTCTTCCCGTTTTCTTCTTCCGTCCGATCCCGTCCGCCGACACCCCCCATAATTTCACGGTAGAAATTGCTGATGCGGAGTCGCGGTAAACCATCATCGTTGAGAATAATTTTATACTCATCTCCGGATTTGACAATATACACGTCCGGAATGATGGATTGAACCTTTTCCTCCGAATAGACAGCTCCGGGCTTCGGATCCATCTTGCTGATCAGCAGAACGGCTACTTCCACTTCCCGGAGAGGAACTTTCAGCTTTCTGGCGATATGAACGTAATTTTTCAGCTCGAGGTCTTTCAGGTGGTCCCGGATAATCACTTCCAGCAGAGGATTCCCCTTGGCCAGCATTCGGGCCTGTATCAGTAGGCATTCCTGGAGATTGCGGGCCGCCACCCCATTCGGATCAAATTCCTGAACTTTTTTTAAAACCGCCTCCACGTAATCTTCACTGACATGTTCCAGCTGGGCTATTTCCGAAAGGGTCGCGCACAGATAGCCGTTGTTATCCAGATTGCCGATAATCTGAGACCCGACGCGCACTTCTTCTTCCGTAAAGGGCGAAAGTTTCATCTGCCACATCAGGTGCTCCACCAGCGAAGGACTTTCCGTCACAACGTTGTCCAGGGTCGGCGCCTCCCCATCCGCACGGTCATAAGAGACACCTACAGGACCGTAATCTTCCAGATAATTATTCCAGTCAAACTCCTCGCGGCCGTCTCCCTCGCCGGTCAGTTCCGCCGTTCGCTCGGGAAGCCTGCTGTCTTCTTTTTCAACAGACTGGACATCGTCTTCGACATCGGCACGAACTTCTTCAGCACCGGCCTCATCCGCGGTCGCCTCTTCCAGCAGCGGATTTTCTTCAATTTCCTGATTGATCGTATCCACCAGTTCCTGGCGGGACAGGATGAGAAGCTTGATCGCCTGCTGCAGCTGCGGGGTCATGATCAGCTGCTGGGAAAGTTTTAAGTTCTGTTTCAGTTCGAAGGCCATAGTCGACTTTCACATATCCGTCTGGTTTTATAAATTGAAATCTTCGCCTAAATAAAATTTTCTGGCCAGGTCACTCTGTGCAATGGCATCGGGGTCCCCGTGAACAAGAATTTCTCCCTCATTGACGATATATGCACGGTTGCAGCAGTAAAGCGTTTCCCGGACATTGTGATCGGAGATGATAATCCCGATCCCCTTGTTTTTCAGTTTTTCAATGATCTTCTGGATGTCGGCCACCGCCAGAGGATCAATGCCGGCAAAAGGTTCATCCAGCAGAATATACTTGGGTGACGTCACCAGGGCCCTGGTAATTTCCACTCTTCTTCTTTCGCCGCCGGACAGCGAATAAGCATAATTCTTTGCCAGGGAGGTGAGATCCAGTTCGCCCAGAAGCTCCCCGAGTCTTTCTTTTCGTTCACTATCACTTATATCAAGTGTTTCCAGAATCGCCAATATATTTTCTTCGACGGTCAGCT
>CAZXIP010000241.1:0-3138 GCA_964640755.1 uncultured Smithella sp.
TTGATAACGCCTGATTCCAGCATTTCACGATAAAGGTCGTTTCCTTCACGGGTTCGTTCACCCACGCCCGCGAACACGGAAATTCCGCCGTGGTGCATGGCAATGTTATGAATCATTTCCATCATAACAACGGTCTTGCCGACGCCGGCTCCACCGAACATTCCCATCTTACCGCCACGGGGGAAGGGAACCAGAAGATCAATAACTTTTACGCCTGTCTCCAGAACGTGAACGGATGTATCCTGCTCCATGAATGTCGGAGATAGACGGTGAATCGGCATCTTGGTTTCAGCATTAATGGGTCCCAAGCCATCCACGGGACGACCGACAACATTCTGTATTCTGCCGAGACATGATTTGCCAACGGGAACGGTAATCGGATCGCCCGTATCTTTGCATTTCATTCCGCGAACCAAGCCATCGGTAACATCCATGGCGATACAGCGGACAACGTTGTCGCCCAAATGCTGCGCTACTTCAACAACCAGGTTATCTTCATTGTCGTTGATCGCCGGGTTGGTAATTAAAATAGCGTTTAAAATACTGGGAAGTTTCCCCTCTTCAAAAGCCACGTCAACAACTGGTCCAATAACCTGAACAATCTTTCCGATATTCATAACTATCTCCTTACAAATAGTCGCATTAATATATTTTACATGCGGCAGCTTGCCGCAGAAAAATTAGCCTTTTGACAGCGCTTCGGTACCGCCGACGATGTCCATCAACTCCGCAGTAATCGCCGCCTGTCTTGCTTTGTTCATCTTCAGGGTCAAACTGCTGATCAGCTCTTCGCAGTTGCTGGTCGCGTTGTCCATGGCGGCCATCCGCGCGCCGTTCTCGCCGGCTGATGTTTCCAGAAGAGCGCGGTAAACCAGAACGTGAACGTACATCGGCAGCAATTTGTGCAGCAATATTTCATCCGATGGTTCATATACATAATCAAGCCGCTTGTCAGATTCAACATCCGCATCCGGGCTGCCAATGGACGGCAAAGGAAACAACCGGACAACGGTCGGCTTTTGAACCGATACATTGACGAACTGATTATAGATTAAATAAAGTTCGTCATATTCTTCTTTCATAAAAGGCGTAATAACCTCATCGGCAATGGAAACCGCGAGGGTCATATCGAATTTACTCAAGACATCCGTCTTTTGCGCAATGACGTTGATCTTTTTCCGGAAAAAATCTCTCCCTTTGCGACCGACGTTGATGAGCGCGATCTCTTTCCCTTCCTTGTCTTTCTCACGAATGAATCTTTCAGTCGCCTTAATCAGGTTTGTATTGAATCCGCCGCAAAGTCCCCGGTCCGATGTCATGCAAATGACCCTGATTTTCTTGGGATCACGAACCGCCAGCAGGGGATGAGACATTTTTTCCACCCGCAAAGCCAGGCTGTTCAGAACATCCATGAATTTTCCGGCGTAAGGCCTGAAGTTTTCCATTTTCAACTGCGCCGATTTAAACTTTGACGCGGCAACCATGTTCATGGCACGCGTAATTTGCTTCGTCTTTTGAACGGCGCCAACTTTTCTTTTTATGTCTTTAAGCGAGGCCACTGAAAATTCTCCTCAACTGTTTAATTTAAAACTGTAACCCTTCGTCCCTTTAATCAGAATTTCATCGCAACGTTCTGATTTAAATTCTTTCTTATCTATTCCGCCACAAACACGGAATCGAATGACGTAAGCGCATCCTTCATTTTCTTCTCCAACTCGGGAGAAATGATTTTTTTATCTTCAATTTCCTGCATAATATCAGGATGTTTGCTTTCGACATAACTCAACAGCTGCTTCTCATAAACCTGTACTTTGTCGACATCGATTTTATCAATAAAGCCTCTCGTTCCTGCAAAGAGAACGACAACTTCCTGCCCCAGAGACATCGGCTGGTACTGCGGTTGTTTCAGCAACTCCACCAGACGGACACCGCGATCGAGCTGAGCCTGTGTTGATTTGTCCAGATCGGATCCGAACTGGGCAAATGCCGCCAGTTCGCGGAACTGGGCCAGGTCAAGTTTCAGCGTACCGGCAACCTGTTTCATCGCTTTCACCTGGGCGGCGCCACCGACGCGGGACACGGACAGACCGACGTTGATGGCCGGACGGATACCGGAAAAGAACAAGCTCGGTTCAAGGTAAACCTGGCCGTCGGTGATGGAAATAACGTTTGTGGGAATGTAGGCCGACACGTCGCCTGCCTGGGTTTCAATAATCGGCAATGCGGTAAGCGAACCTCCTCCCAACTCCTGACTGACGCGGGCTGAACGCTCCAGCAGACGGGAGTGATTGTAGAAAATGTCACCGGGATAGGCTTCGCGCCCGGGGGGACGGCGCAGCAGCAGAGAAATCTGACGGTAGGCAACGGCCTGCTTGGACAAGTCATCATAAATAATCAATGCATCCTGACTTTTGTCTCTAAAATATTCGCCAATACTGCATCCGGCATAAGCGGCAATGTACTGAAGGGTTGCAGGGTCGGACGCGCATCCGGCAACAATACATGTGTAAGACATCGCGTCATGCTGTCGTAATTTTTCCACAACCTGGGCCACGGTGGATTTTTTCTGACCGATGGCAACATAAATACATTTGACGCCCGTGTCTTTCTGGCGAATGATCGCATCAACACATATGGCTGTTTTACCAATCTGACGGTCACCAATGACCAGTTCGCGCTGACCGCGTCCTATCGGCGTCATGGCGTCAATGGCTTTAAGGCCTGTGTACATCGGCTGATTAACGGGCTGACGTGCAATAACACCGGGAGCAACCATTTCGATACGGCGAAACTCGGTGGCTTCGATGGGGCCCTTGCCATCCAGCGGCGCACCGGTTGCGTCAATGACACGGCCGAGCAATCCATCGCCTACCGGAACCTGCGCGATTTTACCGGTTCTTTTAACAATATCGCCTTCTTTGATATGAGTGACTTCCCCCAGAACGGCAACACCGACGTTGTCTGCTTCGAGGTTGAGAACCATGCCCAGGATGCCTCCGGGGAACTCGAGAAGCTCCATGACCATTGCGTTTTGCACACCGTAAACTCTCGCAATACCGTCACCGACGGACAGGACTGTTCCCGTTTCGCTTATATCCAGCTTTTTTTCATAGCTTTTAATTTGCTCAGAAATAATTT
>CAZXIP010000242.1:0-3138 GCA_964640755.1 uncultured Smithella sp.
CCACGATATCCTTAAAAGCCGCCATGGCATCCGCCATCATCGCGAACTCTGCCGCAAATTCATCGGTTTTCTTATTGGCAACGAAGGCATCGATTTCCGCCACCCACTTCTTGAATGGCGCGCTGTCCTTCATAGTGAACTTGCGGCCGGTATAGTCCTGGGCCTGGATGAAGTTGGTGCCTTCCCAAATCCCGTAGATTACGACATCGCGGTACAGTTCCGCCGGGGCATACTCTTCCGTGAAGCCGTAGCCGCCGTGGCAGTTGATCGCATCCCCTGTTGAAAGCCTGGCCATGTCGGACGTGTACGCCTTGCACAGAGGATTATTGATCGCAAACATGTCGTCATAATATGCCCTCTCTTCCTCCGTTGCGGCATCGACAGCCAGATCGCGGTAGAGATAGGACTGGTAAATCAAAGCCCGGCAGGCCTCCAGAATGGATTTCTGGGACAACAGCATGCGGCGGACATCTTCATGCTCGATAATCCGGACGCTGGGCCCCTTGGGATTGGTGGAATGTTTGCTCTGCACCCGGATCTTGGCATAATCCAGTGCCGAATAATAAGCGGAGCCAATGCATCCCAGAGAGAATAATCCGGTATTCAGACGTTCTTCGTTCATATAGGCAAACATCTGCTTCATGCCGATGCCACGGCCATCTACCACTTCCGCCTCACCAACCATCCATCCGTAGCAGTTATCGTTTTCACCCATGGACAGGGTGGCGGTCGTAGAACCGTGAATGCCCAGCTTGTGCTCAATCCCCATGGTGGTAACATCATTCCAGGCGCCCATGGAGCCATCGTCGTTGACCCAGAACTTGGGCACAATGAAGAGGGAGATGCCGGCGGTGCCTTCTTTGGCGTTGGGCGTCTTGGCCAGCATCAGGTGGATGATATTTTCCGCCAGATCATGGTCTCCCGAAGAGATGAAACATTTCGTGCCGGTGAGCTTATACTTGCCGGGGACATCCGTTGGAACAGCCCGGCTCTTAACCGCACCGACCTCGGACCCTGCACCCGGTTCGGTAAGCCCCATGGTGCCGCCCCATTCACCTGTCCTAAGCTTGGGAATGAACAGGTCCTGCTGTTTTTTGGTGGCAAATTCATGAAGCACGGTGATCGCGCCCTGCGTCAGACACCAGAACATGACTATCGACGGCGACGCAGCAGACTGCATTTCCAGAATCGGAGCGTACCAGCACAGCGGTATTTTGCCTTCACCGCGGTAACCAAACTGGGGTCCCAGCTCCGCATCCATAATGGTTTTATAAACATTCTTGAAAGAGTCAGGGGTAACAACCGCGTGTTCATTACCGCCCACAAATTTCGCGCCGGGTTCATCGGCATCTTTGTTGGCAGGACACATCACGTCGCGGCAAACTTTGAAGTTCACATCAAGGAAACTATCGATGTCGTCAATCCCGTAGTATTCTTTGTAAGCATCAAGACTCAAGAGCTTATCTATACCAAGCCATTCTTTAATCTGGAATGTGATGTCCCGAGTTTGATACAACCAGTTACTGTGTGCCATATTCAATTCCTCCCGTTTATAATTTAACGATTATTTCCCTTTAAAAACCGCGGTACGGCGTTCGATGAAAGATAGCAGGCCTTCCTTCATATCTTCGCTTTTCATGACCGCCGCGACATCCCGGAATATCGTTTCTTTGGCTGCTTTTTCGCCCTGCGTTTCCGCCAGACGGCCGCTCTTTAAAATGTTGATTACACCCAGCGGCGCTGCGCTCGCCACTTTTCGTGCCAATTCCATCGCCTTTTCAAGTTGCTTTCCCGGCTCGGTCATATACTGCACCAGCCCCATTCGATAGGCGTCCTCGGCGCTCCATTGATCACCGGTTAAAAGGTAGCGCATCGCGTTGGACCAGCCAATATCTCTGGCTAATCTAATTGTCCCTCCTCCGCAAGGGAAAAAACCGCGGAGCACTTCCAATTGGCCGAACCGCGTATCGGATGCCGCCACGCGGATGTCCGCGTTGAGCATCATCTCAACACCCCACGTAAAGCAATATCCCTGCACGGCAAATATAACCGGTTTGCGGCAGCGGGCATCGCTCATCATGTAAAAAGGATCGATTTCATTTTTACCATCCAGCGGAAAACCGCTGCCGCCGGCAAAAACATCCGACCAGTCGGTCAGTTCAAGCCCTGACGTGAAATGAGGACCATTAGCATAAACAACGCCCACCCGAAAATGATCGTCCTGATCCAGTTTATAATAGGCCTGCGCCATTTGTGAGTACATTTCCCGGGTCAGTGCGTTGTATTTTTTCGGCCGATCGATCTCAATGAGCATGATGTGTTCTTCGTTTTTGATGTTGATCGTCATATTTTTTCCTCTCCTGGCTTTTTTGCTGACCGGGAGTATAAGGAAAGGGACCTCACATGTCAACGCAATAATCAAAGCAATAATCAAAGCACAATCCTTTTCCTTCTTGACAAACCCGCATATAGTTGTATTATACAACTATGGAGGAAAATGCTAGCAATAATGGCCGGTTTATGAATCTACTGGTCGGGCTTTCCCAGGCAACACGCTGTTGCCGGCAGGATGCGGCTTTTTGCGAAGGGGTTACCTTTCAGCAGTTTGTCATTCTGGATGCTCTGGCAAAAAACAAAGAGCTGAACATTTCCGAGCTGAACGTGATTATGTCTGTGGAAAAAAGCACAACTACACGCCTTATCAAGCCTCTGATTCAAAAAAGTCTTGTAAAACGCGAAAAGTCCAGCCTTGATTCGAGGTCAATTGTCCTCACCCTGACAGCAGAAGGAGGACACATTCATCAAAGCGTTCAGCACTGCCTGGCAAATTTCCTCAGCAGCATTGAATCCAATCTGCCGACGGGAAAGAAAGACAATGTGTTACAGGCCGTGCAGACTTTTATCGCCGCTGTCAAAAACGCTGCAGGTGGCAGCAATTGCTGTAAATAATATCGAGGCTCGCATATGGAAGAAAACAAGAAGAGTTTTGACGGGGGCGATCAATATATATTTCCCATTATTCAGAAACAGTCCGGTTGCGGCTGTGCTGCAGCGGTTATTAACGGCATGCTGGGACGAAACGGAGGCGAATGCTGCTGCGGGCCTCAAACGGACGGAGCCGGTTCTTTGAAAGGTGGC
>CAZXIP010000243.1:0-3111 GCA_964640755.1 uncultured Smithella sp.
CCGATCATGCGGGCGACGGACAGTCCTTTCTCGGGCTGGCCAAACGCGTAGTAATTTCCTTCACGCCAGGCCGGATCAGCCATGATGGACTGCCGGATCACTTCGTTGAACGCAATCTGCTGGGGAGAATGTTTCAGTGTCGTGGCAATGGGAATGGCTGATTTCACCCGGTCCGGGTAAGAGGCCACCCACTGGAGGACCTGCATTCCTCCCATGGAAGCACCGGCAACACACAACAGTTTGTCGATACCCAGGTAATCGATGAGATATCGCTGGGCATGAACCATATCGGCCACTGTAATAAAGGGAAAATCCAACGCGTAAGGTTTCCCCGTAACCGGGTTTATGGAAGAAGGTCCCGTGGAACCTTTGCAGCCGCCAATAACATTGGAGCAGATGACAAAATACCGGTCTGTATCAAAGGCCTTGCCCGGCCCGATCATATTATCCCACCAGCCCGGATCATTCTGTCCTTCGTGAACTCCCGCTGCGTGTGCGTCGCCGGAAAGGGCGTGCAGCACAAGAATCGCGTTTGATTTATCCTTATTCAATGTGCCGAATGTTTCATAAGCAAGGGTAATTGGCCCCAGTGCATCTCCGCTTTCAAATTTAAATTCCATGCCCGGTTGGGCAAAGGTGTGATACTGCGTTTCCACAACACCGGCGGAATTAGTATCTGTTTTTTCGTTTTTATTTTTCTTCATATTTATCACACACTCTCTTTACTGGAGATTTTCCAGTCCCTCATCCGCGAAAAACGGTAACTTGTCCTGCACTTTGAGCACCCTGAGAGCAAAGGGTTGAACCTTGGGGCAGGCGAAATGTTATTTAATCTCATGTGCCGACACCCTCGAAAAGCACCGTTGAAAGATATCGCTCTCCCGCATCCGGCAGAATGACCACGATGGTTTTGCCGGCGAACTCGGCCTGTTTGGCCAATCGCACGGCAGCAGCAGCAGCCGCACCACAGGAAATACCCACCAGCATGCCTTCTTCTTTGGCAAGCCTTCGGGCGAATTCCACGGCTTGCATGCTGTCCACTTGTTCAATGCGGTCAACCATTGTTAAATCCAGCGTATCGGGAATGAAACCCGCGCCGATGCCCTGAATCTTATGGGGCCCCGGTTTTAAATCCTGACCGGCCATCTTCTGGCTGATGACGGGACTTTCCCTGGGCTCCACTGCCACGGATTGAATATTTTTGCCCATGGTCTTTTTGATATATCGGGAAACGCCGGTTATCGTGCCGCCTGTGCCGACACCTGAGACCAGGACATCAATCGCACACGCCGTGTCGTTCCAGATTTCGGGGCCGGTGGTTTTTTCGTGAATCGCCGGATTGGCCGGATTTTTAAACTGCTGCGGCAGAAAATATTCCCCCGGGTCCGAGGCGGCAATCGCCTCGGCTTTCGTGATCGCGCCTTTCATGCCTTCCACACCGGGCGTCAATATCAGATTCGCGCCAAAGGCTGCCAGCACCCGTCTGCGTTCAATGCTCATCGTTTCCGGCATGGTCAGTGTGAGCTTGTAGCCGCGGGCCGCTGCGACATAGGCCAGCGCAATACCGGTGTTGCCGCTGGTCGGCTCGATGATCTCAACACCTGGCTTGAGCAGGCCTTTTTCTTCCGCATCCCAGATCATCGCCGCACCGATCCGGCACTTGATGGAATAAGCAGGATTACGGCCCTCGATTTTCGCCAGCACAATCGCTTTCGCACCGTCCGTCACACGATTTAATTTGACGAGAGGTGTATTGCCGATGGACTTCGAGTTGTCTTCATATATTTTTTTCATGGTCATCTCCTTCTCCAGCCTTCAGCCTTGAACCTGTATCTTTCCCAATGCCTGTTCGATATCGGCAATAATGTCATCAATATGTTCAATTCCTATAGACAGCCTGATGAAATCCGGCGTTACGCCTGTGGCCAATTGTTCCTCCGCAGAAAGCTGCTGGTGTGTGGTGGTTGCCGGGTGAATCGCCAGGCTCTTGGCATCGCCGATATTGGCCAGGTGCGAGATGAGTTCAAGGGATTCAATGAATTTCTTGCCCGCTTCTGCGCCGCCCTTAATTCCAAATCCGATAATCGCTCCCGCACCTTTCGGCAGATATTTTTTTACCCGTGGCTGCTCCGGACTGGATTTAAGCCCCGGATAGTTGACCCAACCGACTTTCGGATGTTTCTCGATATATTTAGCCACTGCCAGAGCGTTTTCGGCATGACGGGCCATTCTCAAATGGATTGTTTCCAATCCCTGCAGGAACAGAAACGAATTAAATGGAGAAAGTGCCGGTCCCACATCACGCAGGAGGCAGACGCGAGCCTTGGTGATGTAAGCGATATTACCCATGGGCTTCAGGGCTTCCACAAAATTAATCCCGTGATAACTTGGATCAGGCCCGGCAATCAGCGGGAACTTGCCATTTGTCCAGTCAAATTTCCCCGAATCAACAATCACCCCGCCTAGTGACGTCCCATGTCCGCCGATAAACTTGGTGGCCGAATAGACAACAATATCCACCCCGAAATCAATGGGGCGGAGCAAGTAAGGCGAAACGGTATTATCCAAAATAAAAGGGATGCCGTTTTTATGGGCAATACCGGCAATTCCTTCAAGATCAGCGACATCCAGTTTGGGATTGCCAATGGACTCGGCATAAATCGCCTTTGTTTTTGGCGTAATTGCTTTCTGTATTGCATCAAGGTCGTTCGATTTAACAAACTTGACCGTGATCCCGAGACGGGCAAACGTATAGTGGAACAGGTTATAGGTTCCCCCGTAAAGGTTGTCCGCAGAAACAATTTCATCTCCGGCCCGGGTGATATTGAGAAGCGCCAGAGTGATGGCTGACTGACCACTCGCCACCGCCAGTGCTCCAACTCCTCCGTCAAGAAGAGCCATTCTTTTTTCAAAGACGTCTGTCGTCGGGTTCATCAGCCTGGTATAAATATTGCCGAATTCCTTCAAGCCAAAAAGATTTGCTGCGTGTTCGGTGTCTTTGAACTGGTAAGAGGTTGTCTGATAAATGGGAACAGCGCGCGATCCTGTTGTCGGGTCCGCTTCCTGGCCGCCATGCAGGGCCAGTGTTTCAATTTTCAATTTATTATCTAT
>CAZXIP010000244.1:0-3099 GCA_964640755.1 uncultured Smithella sp.
GGAACATAAATTTCGGGCTTGCCTTTTGCCGAGGCTGTGAATCCGGCGGCATAACCCAGTTCGGTAACCATAATGATTTTGGACAGGATTTCCCTTACGTGAGGGGCTTTGGATATTCCGTTGTGCCGGGCCGCAAGGGAGGCAAGCCCCAGCAGCATATCGCCGATGGCCGGTTTGCAGCCCGAGTAACTGTGACGATGGAACAGGGCAAACAGCATGGCCAGTGCTCCGCCATGGATGTACTCGCCGCAGAGAAATACTCTTTCCCAGGGAACAAACACATCATCGAAAATAACGTAAGAATCCGTATAACCGATGTCGGGATTCCCTGTTTTATAATGGGTTCTCTTGCGTATCTTATGAATATGAACAACCTGTTTCACTCCATCGTAATCAGCCGGGACGGCAAATGCTACCGCGTATTGCTGTTCATCCGGTCCAAGAATTCTTGTTGGAACAACCATAATCTCATCAGCGATGGATGCTTCGGAAATATGCAGTTTACAGCCTCTGACCACAATGCCGTCGCTCTTTTTTTCAACGACTCGCAGGTACATATCGGGATCGGTCTGTTCGGCCGGTCTTTTAAGACGCTCACCCTTCATGTCGGTTTGAGCACAGCAACCGGCCAGATCGTTTTTCTGAAAATTCTCCAGCCATTTGAGAAAATTTTTGTGATACTGCGTGCTGCCGTTGTTCTGTTTGTCCGCCTCAAAACTTGCCGCGTTGACGGCATTAATCGCATCCGTTCCCATGCATCGCTGAATACACATTCTGCCGGTCCGGCACAATGTACGCGTCATGTCCTGTTTGTTATGCAAATCCTGCGGGTTCTGATGAATGTGACAGAAGCGATTGATGGTTTCGCCTGTCAGATGGGATTTTGCCGTGCACAAATCCCTGAGTTCGGGAATATGCGGGGCGTCGAAGGTAAAGCCCATGACGTTTAAAGAGGGAAGCTGCTCTTCGTCATCCCGGTCAATCTTGCTGCCGTTAAAGTAAAGATTTCTTTTCATCTTCTTAAGACCTTCGATGTATTGTTCCCTGGTTCTCATCTTTGTCTCCTTTCGTGGCAGCAATTATATTGCCCTAAGATTTTAAGATTGTTTTTTTATAGTCAGACACTCCTGTTAAGAAACAACCGCCATCCTGCATAGAGCGATTCCGGGATAAGATCCAGAGCTCCGGAGGCTTCGGCAACCGGCGTAAATCCGCAGGCATTGCAGTTGATTCTGCCGCGGTTTTTGACATAGCAGCCCTTTGTAATGGTGCCGTCCGGATCGACGTTGACGAGCACATCATCATGGCATCGCCAGTGATTGTCCGTCATGGCCCGTAATGTTCGCGCTGAATTCATAATGGGATAGCCCCGCTTTTTGAGGTCCAGCAGATTTTCTATGGCGGCGTGACGTTCACTCTGTGACAGGGCAAGATCATCCTCCCCCTGATCGTAAGGATAAAAAAACTGAACAGTCATTCCCTTTACATTCGGCATGTCCCGTATCCATTTTGTCAGCGGTTCTATGTCTTGCCAGTTTCTGCGGTTCAAGGTGCAATGAATAAAAACCCCGGGGTGTCTTGTGGCCTTGAGGCAGGAACTGATGCGGTCAAAGGAATCACTCCTCAATGCATTTTGCGCTTCCCTCATGCCGTCGAGACTGACCCAGATGGTATGTGCAGGAACATCCAGCGGCAGGGTTCCGTTGGTTGTCACCGCGACCCGCAGAAAACGCTTGCGCGCGTAGGACACAAGATCATGAAGGCGATACGGGCCGTCGCGCCACAGCAGGGGTTCCCCGCCTTCAAAAACAACCATGCGCGTGCCGAGACGGTGCAGGGACTCCAGCGCTTCGATTGCCGCATGCCAGGACATGTGACCGTTTTCAACACCGGCGCGCAGATGAAAAGGGCACCCCCGGCAGGACAGGTTGCACCGGAAGGTCACCTTGAAGCTTGCCAGCAGGGGGACCCGGCGGCCCAGAATTTTTCTTTCAAAGAAGAACCGTGACAGATCCAGCGGCCATGGGATTTGCATGGTCTTCAATTTTCCTTTTGCCTTTTCATGCAACACCGTCCGGGTTTATGATATCTCTTCAATTCCCAGCGGATATTTCGACAGAACCTCGCAGCCGTCCTTTGTGATGACAATGTCATTCTCGTAACGGAAGCCGATGTTCTCTTCGGGAGCGGCATACTGCATGGCGCAGACGACCATTTCGTTTTCCTGGTAAACGTGATCCTGGTCCGTCCAGTAGGGAAGGTCGGGATTCACGATGGCGCCGATCCTCCACTCATCACCGAAAAGACCGATCCCGTGTTCGCAGGCGGGCTGAATAAAATCACCGCATCCGCGGGATTCCGCAAAGTCCATCATGAGGGCGGCCAGCGTGCCCGGCGTTGTGCCGGCGCGGTAATTGTCAATGACTTTCTGAACGATCGCGACAAAATTATCCGCGTGCCAGCGCTGACGTTTTGTCGCCGGCCCGATC
Organism: uncultured Smithella sp.; assembly: GCA_964640755.1. GTDB lineage: Bacteria > Desulfobacterota > Syntrophia > Syntrophales > Smithellaceae > UBA8904. Next base: position 2,490 of record CAZXIP010000244.1, read on the forward strand.
AGGTAATTGTGCGAGTGGTCCCCCAGCGCCAGTTTGAACATCGCGTGAAAATCAAGCATCAGCGGCTCGCCGGCCAAGATCTCCTTGGTGGTGGGAGGTGTGCAGGCCCCCAGCCCGGTGCGGATGCCGCTGGAAATTTCGTTAAGCCCCGCAAAATTCCACTCGGACACGCTGCCTGCCCTGCGCATGGCAAGTGCGGCGATGCCGGCAATCACCGTTTCCGTCATGCCCTTGTAGCCGCCGTTTTCGAGTGCCGCGCGTGCCGCTTTGTGCCCTTCATCAACAATCAGCGAAGCGGTGCGGAATCGTTCAATGGTGCCTTTATCCTTAATCAGGGAAAGAGCGTCAATGATATCGTGAGCGTTCACCCATTCGAAACCGGGAAGAGCGTCTTTAAAATGTGTATATTCCCAGTGCGAAAGGTTCCCTTCCGCCGTGTAGGTGGAAATTCCGTCCTCGTATCCCAGGCGCCCCGTTTGAATGTCGAGTTCATCCTTGATAAAATCCGTGATAGCGGAAACCTGGTCCATGCCGCCCATCGGTCCGTAAGCCCGGACGTGATCGCCGTCCAGCCATGTTTCGTCACCCACGCGCAGGGCGTCAACCACAA
>CAZXIP010000245.1:0-3095 GCA_964640755.1 uncultured Smithella sp.
GGCAAAACCGGCTATGCCGGTCAGAATGTAAATGTTTACAAAACGGTGCAGGCCGAATTCACGAAGGACAAAAGGACCGAGCTGATAAAAGGCCATCATGTTGAAAACGATGTGCAGGATACCGCCGTGCAGAAAAGAAGCGGACAGCAGACTCCAGAGACGATGATATTCGATGACGGGAATCGTGCCGGTGGCGCCCAGAAGCAACATGCTCTGATCGGAAGGGGACAGGAAACTGAATGGGCTTCCACCCGTGAGGACTCCTCCGGGAAAGAGCAGCAGCGACAATACGAAAAAAACGACATTCACATAAATGATGGTATTAATCGGTCCAAAAGCTAACAGGATGTTCTGCAGTTTCCCTGCCGTCTGATGCAGACCGGGCCGGACCAGCCCGCAGTAGGGACAGGCCGGTTCATCCAGACTGATCAGCTTGCGGCAGTTGGGGCACAGGATGGAATTTCTTTTTTCTGTCATTGCCGGCCCCGGAGGAGATATATTTTATCATACGGAATTTGCGCGTCTTGTCCGTGAACCCTTTTGCATGGACGCTTACAGGGGATGCCGGTGAAATATTGCCCAACGTGCATAGTGTTTTTCCCTTACTTTTTTGTGAAGACTTCATTAACAATAATGCTCCGAGATGTAAAGTAAAATGGTTGTGTTTGGTTGACTCCTGAGCTTGAATGTAGGATAGTTCCCAAAGACAGGATGCCTATGCAGATAAAAGATCGCTTTACTCTGAAAATTGAGTCCATTGCTTTTGGCGGCTCCGGTGTTGGACGCGCGGAGGGATTGGTAATTTTTGTGCCTTTCACCGCCCCTGAAGATATTGTGGAAATTGAAATTATTGCAAGGAAGAAAAAATTTGCCCGGGGCCGGCTCATCAGAGTGATCGAACCTTCCCGGAGGCGGACCCTTCCGCTCTGCCGTTATTATGGCAGGTGCGGCGGGTGTTCCTATCAGCATATCGATTATGAATGTCAGCTGGAAGTTAAGCAGCAGCAGGTGCAGGAGGTTTTTTCCAGAATCGGCGCGATCGTGCATCCCCAAGTCAGTGACATCATCCCTTCACCTGTGAAATACGGCTACCGTGGCAAAGCGCGGCTTCACGCCGCAATGACAGCCGCGGGCGTCCGGCTGGGTTTTATGGATGTTTCCGGTGGGAGGCTGGTGGATATCGAACGATGTGAGATCATGGATGAAACCATCAATGATCAGATTCGGGAGACAAGGGCAAAAGGGATGAATGCGTTTGATGAGGGTGATGTGACATACTGGTCAGGTCCTCAGAATCCCCCTGAAGATGCAATTGTCCGAATGGTGAAAGGCCGTGAGTTTCTTGTTCCTTTCACGGGTTTCTTTCAGGCCAATCTGCATCTGACAGGCCCGATGGTGGATGAGGTCTGCCGTCTGATCGGCGCAGAAAAGAGAGATACCGTGATTGATGCCTGCTGCGGTTCTGGCCTATTTTCGGTTTTTCTGGCGCCTAATGCCCTTCGCATGATTGGTGTGGAGATCAATGAAAAATCTGTCAGGTATGCGCGCGAAAATGCGAAAAGGCAGGAAATAGACAACACGGAGTTTATCTGCGGCGACGTGGAGGATGTCCTGGTTGACATGGCGCGCGGGAAGGATAGCATGGATCTGATCATCCTTGACCCCCCGCGCACCGGTTTGAGCGGCAAAACCATTGCCGCCATTTCAGAATTAAAAACTCACGAGATTGTCTACATTTCCTGTGATCCGGCAACACAGGCCAGGGATGTAAAAATTTTCCATGATAACGGCTACGGCCTGGAAAGCCTCATGCCCATGGACATGTTTTCGCAAACGGAGCATATTGAAACCATCGCCTTGCTAAGGCGGAGATAGATTGCTAAAGCAGGGATTGAAAAAGGTACTTTCTGGCTTTTTTCAGAAGGGCTGTGCCGGAGAACTATATGATTGACATACCGGTGATATCAGTATAAAAATACAAGTGAAATACCAGCTGTTTCACTGATTGTTCAAAAACGGACTCAAATCGTACCGCAAGGGAGGGTGTGCACATGACGACGGGGTCTACGGAATATCCGGACGATGCTCTGTCCACAGGAAATGAAACAATCCTTCTGGTTGATGATGAGCAGGTCATCATTGATGTCGCGCGGGATATGCTGGAAATACTTGGTTACCGGGTGATTGTTGCGCAGGACGGTCAGCACGCGATTGATATTTATACCGAGCAGAAGAATGACATCGCTCTGGTCATTCTGGACATGGTTATGCCCGGGCTGAGCGGTGCCGATGTTTTTCAGGCTTTAAAGGCAATCAACCCGAAAGTGAAGGTTATTCTGGCCAGCGGTTACATCATGAGCAGGCAGATTGCAGCGGTCATGGCACAGGGCTGCCGGGCATTTATGTCCAAACCTTACCGGCTGGAGGATCTCGCCGAAAAAATCAGGGAAATTATCGACAAGGCATGACGTTGTTTTAAAAAATATTTATGGCTTTCCATTAAAAATACTGCTATTTGCCCGTCATATTCAATTATTTTTAAAGTTCAGGGGAGGGTAAAATGTCATCAAAGAGCAAGGAAGTGCGTCTCGAGCAGAGGCGGGTGTTGGAAAAGAAACTGGAACTGAGGCTTTCGAAACTGGCAGGTCTTGGGGTTTCAAGCGAAAAAGTAAAAATTGATCCTCTGGTGAAAAAGCTGCGATCGCAGATCCGGGAAACAAATCTTCGTATCGCCGCGTTTGATAAAAATGCCGAAAAAGTCCTGGCGATGAAGCAGGCTAAAGAGCAAAAACTGGCCGAGAAACTCGCACCCAAGGAAGAACACGAAGCACAGGAAAAGGAATCCAAACCGAAAAAGAAAGCAGCATCGGCTGAAAAAGAACCCAAAAAGAAACCAGCTGAAGGGGATGCCCCTAAGAAACCCCGTAAAAAGAAAGAAGACGCTCCGGCCCAATAAGTTTTTCCGGATAAAAAAGGCAAACTGCATTATGCAATTTGCCTTTTTTAATATTTTGGCGTCCCCATGGGGAGTCGAACCCCAGTTACAGGCGTGAAAGGCCCGTGTCCTAGGCCTCTAGACGATGGGGACGTCGTTT
>CAZXIP010000246.1:0-1723 GCA_964640755.1 uncultured Smithella sp.
ATTCTGCGTCCAGTACCGGGAAACCGATCTGGACTTTATCAATCGTATTTTACAGGAAGAAGGCATTTATTACTTCTACGAGCACAGCAACGACAAGCACCTGATGGTTTTTGTCGATGATCCTACCCGCCATAAATCTATTGCGGGTAATTCAAAAATTACGTTCAACCCCCCGAGCGGTCGTGTTCCCGAAACAGAAGTTATTAACAATATTGAATTTTCTCAAAGATTGCGCCCTGGAACCTATTCGCAAACCAATTATAATTTTAAACATGTCTCCACACCTTTGGATACGAAGGATAAAAGCAGGGAAGAGAATATCCAGAAGTATGAAATATACGATTATCCCGGCCAATATGGGGATCAGGATAAAGGGAAAATACTCACCAGGATCAACCGGGAAGCATACAACGCTTTACAGGAACAGGCCATCGGAGAAAGTAACTGTCCAAGACTGCTTCCCGGCCATACGTTTTCATTGGATGGTTATGATTTAGACACCTTTGATAAGGAGTATTTTCTGATCGAAGTAACAGCTGCAGGCGGACAAGCCCAGGCCTTGGAAGAAGTTTCCGGCAGTGGAGAGACGAGTTACGGAAATAACTTTGTCGCTGTTCCTTCTTCCATAAGTTATCGACCTAAAAAAAGTATCGAGAAACCTTACGTCAAAGGTATCCAGACCGCCACTGTCGTCGGTCCGGAGAACGAGGAGATCTATGTGGACGAATACGGACGGGTCAAGGTTCAGTTCCACTGGGACCGGAAGGGCAAGAAAGACGAACAGAGCTCCTGCTGGCTGAGATGCGGGCAGACCTGGGGAGGCGCAGGCTGGGGGGCCATGTTTATTCCCCGGATCGGTGATGAAGTGATCGTGAGCTTCCTGGAAGGCGATCCAGATTGGCCGATGATCACCGGCAGCGTTTATAATGGCGCTAACCTTCCCCTGTATGACTTGCCAGGCAACAAGACCCGTAGCACGATCAAGACTAAAAGCTATCCCAAATCCAACGGATATAACGAACTCAGATTTGAAGACAAGGCTGGCAGCGAAGAAGTCTACCTCCAGGGAGAGAAGGACTGGAACATCCTCATCAAAAACGACAAGGGCCAGACCGTCGGGCATGATGAAACCCTGACCGTGGCCAACAACCGCACCAAAAGTGTGGGAGTCAACCAGACAGTCAGCATCGGCGCCAATCACACGGAAACCATTGGAGCCAACAAGACGGAAACTATTGCCATCAACAAGGCGGAAACCATCGGTGTTGCCAAGGAACTGACCGTCGGCGGTTTGTATCAGGTATCAGTCGGAGCGGCAATGAATGAGACGGTTATTGCCGCGAAAACCGAAGAGGTCGGCCTGACTAAAGCCGTGTTCGTCGGCGTTCATATGACGGAAAAGATTCTGGGTAATCGATCCATCTCGGTTGACAAGGACATGTCCACAAGCGTCAAGCAAAACAGTACGCTGAAGGCGAAAACCATCACGCTTGAGGCGGATGATGAAATCATCTTCAAGACCGGTGATTCAACCATCTCAATGAAGTCAAGCGGCGAGATTGTCATCAAGGGTGCGACCATCACCGAAAACGCATCCGGTGAAATCGTCATCAAGGGCGCCAAGACAGCGATCAACTGATATGCAGACACCACAAAAAAAGAAATCGTCCACACCGGAGCCGATCGTCATCACAGGGATCGGCCTGATGACGCCAGTTGGCGC
>CAZXIP010000246.1:1823-3079 GCA_964640755.1 uncultured Smithella sp.
CAATCCATACGGAATCCTGGCGGGTGAAGCAGGAGGAGCGGTTTTGCTGGAGCGTGAATCAGCAGCCCGTCTTCGTAAAGCACCTATTCTGGCTTCTATATCTGCCTGGGGAAGCGCTACCGAGCCTCATCCGTGGCCAGACGGCAAACCATCCAAAGCCCTGGGGTTGACCACTGCCTTTCATCAGGCATTTTCAAAGCTTGGAGATCGGGGGGCCAGTGTGCTTCATGTGATCACTGATGAAAACGGCGAACGTGCGCGCGCCCTGGAATGGTCACTGACTGCCGGGCGCATCTTCCCCAATCCGGATCAGAAAAGAAACCTCTGGCATCCGGCTGTTGTAACCGGGGACACAGGCGGTTCACTTGCAGCCCTTGTGCTGGCAGATGCCATCACTCGCCTCATCATGAGCACACCGCCTTCAGGCCGGATTGCACTGGCTGTTTCAGACGATCAGGGTAGCCGTCAGGTACTATGCCTTGAGCATGTTGATCAGCCTGAACGGGAAGAATATTTTGCAAAGATCCGCAGCGCACTTGGCTACAGGGAAACAACGAAGGAGAAACAGTAAAATGGGAGCGACTGTCACTGCCAACCATCAGACCATTGTGCATAGGGACAGCGGCGGCACCGTTGTGACCTCTCCGGATGTGTGCCAAACCCAAATTGGCATCGCTGTTGTTCCGGTCCCCTACGTCAATACCGCAAGATCAACCGACACAACACAGGGAAGTTCCACCGTAACCATGGATTCTAATCCAGTCATGCTCTCCGGCAGCGTTTTTTCCACAAGCAGTGGCGATGAACCGGGGACAATCGGCGGAGTTTCCTCCGGCGTGAATAAAGGCAAGGCCAGGTTCCTCACAACTTCCAGCGATGTCATCGTTGAAGGAAAACCGGTCGGACGGCGGATGGATCTGATGGTCAGCAACCTTTCCTCCTCCGGCAATACACCGCCCGCTGCTCTTCAGCAACCCAATACCGGCGCGTCTCCCATAGACAATGATGGCTATGTACTCGCGGTCGCTCTGGAATTTGAATATCCGTATATCGTTAGTAACAGGATAGACCAGCCTCGTCTGTCGCTTTCCTATACCTTAGCTGGCCCTGATACTATCCAGTATAATGAAGAGCATATCTATCAGGGTGTATACAAAAAAATGGACCAAGGGGGAACACATTCGTTTAATATTGACGATTTTAAAATGGAGGACAGGCAGTTAACTCAGGAGGCCAAAAACAAACAGCCTGTGTAG
>CAZXIP010000247.1:0-3067 GCA_964640755.1 uncultured Smithella sp.
GATAAAGGGGAATAAAATCTAAAAAACCCTCAATGTTACCCGCACACGGTGAAACTGACTACTACTGACCCGAAAGCTGAGACTGAACATCATGAATACTACTACAGAGCAACAACAAACCTGCAAGTCACCGGGACAAATACTGCGCGAGTTGGGCGTCTCCCCGTCCGATTCCTTTATTAATCGCAAAAGCGTATCAATCGGCATGGCTGCTGCATCGATTGATCCGGACGCCTTTCCCAGAACCTCATCCAGTAAAATAGGTGAAATACTGGTCTCAAAAAATATTATCACGGAATCCGATTTAAGTGAGGCCATGGAAAGAAAGAGACGCCAGCCGACAAAGTATCTGGGACAGATTCTCTGTGAAATGGGCATCCCCCAGTCAAAAATCGTAAAAACGATTTATTTCAATAACAAAAGGAAAAAACTTGGAGAAATTCTTGTTGATAATAACATCATAACCAATGAGCAATTAAACGATATGCTCATAAAGCAGAGGCATGAAAAAAGCCTGGGGATGCACAAGCATCTTGGCACTATGCTCTCCCTGAGCAATACGATAACCGAGGTAAATTATATCAATGCGCTTTCTGCTCATTTCAGCATGCCCGTTGTCTCGTTGAAAAATTTCAAAGTATCATCCTCACTGCAAAAAACCATTGGGGAACAATATGCTTTGAAAAATCGCCTTGTCGTTATGCGCAACACAAACCACACACTGACCGTTGCCCTGGCGGATCCACATTTATCAATTTTTGAATATCTCGAAAAAGCCATGCCGAAAGGCAAACATATACTGTTTTGCCAGGCAAGATCCTCTGAAATAGAAAAATGCCTCAATGAAAAGTATGACCCTTTCCACAAGGTGCTGTATCGGTAATCCTTACACGATGCCCTTGATATTTCCGGTATCGTCAATATTGATGTTGTAGGCGGCGGGAGTCCTGGAAAGACCCGGCATCCGCAGGATCTCTCCGGTAATGGGGATCAGGAATCCCGCACCTGAGGCGATTTTGATTTCCCGAACGGTCACTATAAAGTTGCTGGGAAGCCCCAGGAGGTTCGGGTTGTCGGAAAGCGACTGCTGGGTTTTGGCGATACAGACCGGCAACCTGTCGTAGCCGATCTTTTTGATCATATCGAGATTGCGCCTGGCCTGCGGCTGGTAATCAATGGAAACAGCGCCGTAGATTTCGCTCGCAACTTTAAATATTTTATCTTCCACCGGCAGGTTCCAGTCATAAAGCGGCTTAAATGTACCTTCGGCTTCGGCAATCAACCGGACCGTCTTTTCTGCCAGCTCCAAACCACCCTCGCCTCCCAGTTTAAAGATATCTGTCGGGGCAATGTTCATGCCCTCGTTCTCTGCGGCTTTCACGACCGCCTGTATTTCTTCATCCGTGTCTGAAGGAAACCGGTTTAAAGCAACGATGCAGGGCACGTTGAATTTATCGATGTTTTCGTAGTGCTTGCGCAGATTTGCCATCCCCAGCACGGCGGCGTGGGGGTTGGGATTGTTTAGTTCTTCCCGTGCAATGCCTGCATGATATTTCAGCGCACGAACAGTCGCAACCAGAACAACAATCCGGGGATTAAAATTGCCGTAGGGCGCGACGATGTCGAAATACTTCTCTGCGCCGAGATCAAACCCAAATCCTGCCTCGGTCACCACATAATCCGCAAGACGCAGCGCCAGGTCCGTGCTGATGATACTGTTGGTCCCCTGCGCAATGTTGGCGAACGGACCTCCGTGAATAATGGCCGGCACGCCTTCGGTGGTTTGCACCAGATTGGGCAGCAACGCGTATTTTAAGAGCGCCGTGACCGCGCCTTCCACCTTCAGGTCGCCGGCTATCACCGGCCGGTCGTCATAGGTGTAACTCACCAGAATCCTGCTTATCTTGTTTTTCAACTCTTCATAGGACCGCGAAAGGCAGAGAATTGCCATAATTTCACTGGACGGAACAATATCAAATCCGGTTTCCCGGGGCACTCCGTTGGTTGAGCCGCCCAGGCCGATAACGATATCGCGGAGCGAACGGTCGTTCATGTCTATGACCCTGCGCCACGTGATTTTACGCGGATCGATGTTTAAAGGATTGCCGTGGAAGATGGAATTGTCCACCATGGCGGAAAGCAGGTTATGCGCGCTTTCCACCGCTGGAAAGTCGTTGGTGAAATGGAGATTGATGTCATCGACAGGATGAACACGGGAAAGGCCGCCACCGGTCGCCCCGCCTTTGATGCCGAAAACAGGCCCGAGGGATGGCTCCCGCAGGGCCGCAATAGTGGACTTGCCGATTTTTGCCAGAGCCTGCGCAAGCCCGATGGACACGGTGGTCTTTCCTTCCCCGGCCGGGGTAGGTGTCATGGCCGACACCAGAATCAAAGACGAGTTGTTCCTGCGAGAAAATCTCCGGGCTACCTCAAGCCTTATTTTTGCCTTGTAACGGCCGTACAATTCCAGATCATCTTCCGTCAATCCGAGCTTTGCGGCAATGTCAACTATGTGCCGCAGATTGTTCCCCGGGCTGTGTTCTTTTGTTTTTCTCATAGAGTTATTTACTGATCACGGCGTCAAACCGGATATCGATGTTGTATTCGTCGCTGATGCGGTTGAGATCGTTCTTCAGGTCGATAATTTTAACAGCCGGCGGCAGGGAAAAATAGCAGACCATATGAAATACATTTGCACCCGTAAAGGGATTATTATCCACGTTGGTGGAAATGTCTTCAATGCTGACTCCCCGAAGCTGGAGTGATTTGCAGATTTGATGGATGATGCCTGGATGATCAATCGAAGTGGCGATGAGCTTGTAAGGGATCGACGGTAATACATCGCGATGGCTCGGTGCCTTGGTTTTGCGAACAAAGATTTCCAGCTTTGTCTTTTCGCGCAGGCTGTCCAGGTCTTTAATCAGGCGCTCGATGTCGTCCGTCTTTCCCGATGTGAGAATGATCATGCCGAATTCATTGCCCAGCACACAACCACGGGACCGCTCGATATTGATGCCCCGGGCAGTAAAAAATTCTGCAATTTCTTTGGCCAGACCGGGACGATCCG
>CAZXIP010000248.1:0-3055 GCA_964640755.1 uncultured Smithella sp.
CTGTGCAATAAAGAAGTTGTTGAATTTGTGGTTCGGGAAGCTCCTCCAAGAATCCATGAATTGATTGATTGGGGAGTCAATTTCACAAAATCGGAAGAGCCGCCTCATCTTTACGATCTGGGGCAGGAAGGAGGCCACCATCGGAGACGCGTCCTGCACGCGAAGGACCTGACCGGGCGGGAAATTGAACGCGCGCTGCACGAGAGGGTTGCCGCGTTGCCTGATGTTAAAATCTACGAAAATCATATCGGCATCGACCTGATCATCCAGAAAGACAGCCAGGGGAACATTATCAATTGTCTGGGCGCCTATGTTCTTGATATTGATCAGGACAGGATTCACACCTATCGCGCCAAATACACCATTTTGTGCACGGGCGGCGCGGGCAAGGTGTATCTGATTACCACCAATCCCGACATTGCCACGGGTGACGGCATCGCCATGGCCTACCGGGCAGGCGCTAAAGTTGCCAACATGGAGTTCATCCAGTTTCATCCGACCTGTCTGTTTCACCCGGAAGCAAAGGCGTTTCTGATCAGCGAAGCCGTCCGCGGCGAAGGCGGCATACTCAAATTGAAAAATGGCGAGACATTCATGGAAAAATACCACCCGATGAAAAGTCTCGCCCCACGTGATGTCGTGGCCAAGGCCATCGATAACGAAATCAAGCAGTCCGGTGATGAATATGTCCTTCTGGACATAACGCATCACACCCGTGATTTTCTGCTGGACCGTTTCCCGAATATTTACAACAAATGCCTCGAATACGGTATTGACATGGCCGTACAGCCGATCCCCATCGCGCCTGCCGCGCATTACATCTGCGGAGGAGTCGCGGTGGATCATTATGGCAAAACATCCATCGACAATTTGTTTGCCTGCGGAGAGGTTTCCTGTACCGGTCTGCACGGGGCCAACCGGCTGGCCAGCAATTCTCTCTTGGAAGCGCTGGTCTATTCCCATCGGGTTTATACAAAAATAGCAAAATCGTTCCGGCAGACTGAAATCAGCACCGCGGCCATCCGTCCCTGGGATCCCGGTGATTCATCCGAAAGCAATGACAGCATTGTCGTCACCAATAACTGGGATGAAATCCGCAGGTGCATGTGGAATTACGTGGGGATCGTCCGCTCGGACAAACGTCTGGAACGGGCCGAGCGCAGAATAGACATGATCCAGAGAGAAATTCACGAATATTACTGGAATTACAAAGTCACCAAAGACCTGATCGAACTGCGCAACATCACAACCGTAGGCAAACTGATCGTTCAGAGCGCCCGCGCACGTAAAGAAAGCCGCGGCCTTCATTACACAATGGATTATCCCGACACACTGGATTCGTTTCTGAAAGACACGATTCTCATAAAACAGTAATTCACGAAATAAGAGGCCGGATGTGTCAGCACAAGCCGGCCGTTGAGGGGAAATCAGGCTCTTCTTTATTTTCCGAAAACACGGTTAAAAATAAAATCCAGGTTCTTCAGAAAATTGTTGATGTTGAAAATGCTGTCAAGGTCATTTTCATTCAGATATTTTTTTACGGTTTCATCCCTCGCCAGGAGCGATTTGAACTCAATGCCTTCCTGCCACGATTTCATCGCGTTCTTCTGTACAATGGCGTAGGCGTCTTCGCGTGTCGTGCCTTTTTCGATCAGAGAGAGTAAAACCATTTGAGAGAAAATGACGCCATGCGTCATGTGGAGATTGGCCAGCATCCGTTCCGGGTAAACCACCAGCTTGTCGATCAGGCCGGTAAAACGTGCAAGCATGAAATCCAGAACAATTGTGGCATCGGGCCCGATGACCCTTTCCACCGAGGAATGGCTGATATCGCGTTCATGCCACAGGGCAACGTCTTCGAGCGCGGCAACGGCATAAGAGCGCACAAGGCGGGCCAAGCCGGAAATGTTTTCCGAAAGCACGGGATTGCGTTTGTGCGGCATGGCCGACGACCCCTTCTGGCCCGGTGAAAAATATTCTTCAGCTTCCCGAACCTCGGTTCTTTGCAGCAGGCGTATTTCCTGCGCGAATTTGTCCAGTGACGACGCGATAATCGCCAGTGTGGTAAAGAACTCCGCGTGCCGGTCGCGCTGCACAATCTGCGACGACACGGGCGCGGGTGTCAAACCGAGTTTTTTGCAGACGTATTCTTCAACAACCGGTTCGATAAACGAAAACGTCCCCACAGCGCCGGCGATTTTCCCGCAGCTTACCGTTTCCTTGGCGTGCGCAAGACGCTCCCTGTTGCGAAGCATTTCCTGATGCCACAGGGCCATCTTCAGACCGAAGGTAATCGGTTCGGCGTGAATCCCGTGCGACCGGCCGATCATCAGGGTATCTTTATGCTCGAAGGCTCTTCTTTTCAAAACCGCCAGTAGCTGATCCATATCGTCAAGGAGCATCTGGGCCGCTTCCTTTAACTGCACGGCGAGGGCCGTATCCAGAACATCCGATGAAGTAAGCCCCATGTGAATGAAGCGACCGTCCTCACCGATTTTTTCAGTAAGAGAGCTGACAAAAGCGATGACATCGTGCCTGGTGATTGCTTCAATTTCATCGATGCGGGCAACATCGATGACGGCTTTCGCCTTGATGGTTTCTACGGCCTGTGCGGGCACCTTGCCCAGTTTGACCATCGCCTCGCATGCCGCCACTTCCACATCAAGCCATTTTTGATACTTGTTCTCCTGGCTCCAGATCGCCGTCATTTTCTCTCTTGAATATCTTGGAATCACAGTCTTCTCCTGTCATTTTTTTGAACTTGATACGGTGGAACCGTGAAAGGATGTTTATTATGAGACAAAGCCATCCGTCAAGCAATAATTGGCAATCTGCATAAATCTATGCAAAGGGATTTGTGAAGCACTGCGCCACATTATTCCTCGTAGAATTTCCTGCCGCTTTGCACCATGTCCTTGAGTATCTGTGGGGGAGCAAAACGATTCCCGTACGTTTTTTCCAGGGATTCCAGCGTGGCTTTGACCGTAGAAGCACCGATACGATCGATATAACGGAAGGGTCCTCCCTCAAAGGGCGGAAACCCCAAACCGAAAAC
>CAZXIP010000249.1:0-3034 GCA_964640755.1 uncultured Smithella sp.
ATCGGTCTGGCCACGGCAGAACTTCTTGCCAGACAGGGATGCAGTCTTGTCCTTTTTGCCAGGGGACAGGCACTACTGGACAATGCATGCCGGACCATTGAAGCGGGCATGAACAAAACCTCCCAAAGTGTCCAATCCATCTCCATGGATGTGGCAGATCATCATGATGTGCAGCAAAATATCAGAACCGCCGTCGAAAAATTCGGCATACCTGACATATTGATTAACTGCGCCGGCGTCAGTTCCGCAGGCTGCTTTGAAAACATTTCCTATGACCAGTTTGATCAGTGTATGAAAATCAACGTCTATGGCACGAGAAACACCATCAATGACATCCTTCCGTATATGAAACAAAAAGGCGGCGGACACATTGTCAACATTTCTTCCATGGCGGGACTGATCGGCATGTTCGGCTACAGTTCGTACTGTACGACAAAATACGCTCTCGTGGGTTTTACCGAATGCCTGCGCAGCGAACTGAAGCGATATAATATTCGCGTTACGCTTGTCTGTCCTCCGGAAGTGAAAACACCGTTTGTAGAAAAAGAAGCTGCTGCGCTTCCTCCTGAAGCGCGGGCAGTAAAATCGTTCGCGGGTTTACTGACACCTGATAAGGTGGCCCGGGCGATTGTCAGTGGAATGAAAAGCGGGACATTTCTTGTAGTGCCGGGCATTTTAGCCAAGTCCTTGTACTTCTGGCATCGTGTCAGCAATGGTTTTCTAACGCGCATGCCATCGGACTGGATTGTTAGGTTGGTGGCCTGGCGGTCGGGAAAATAAAATCGATGTTTGATGCAGGTGATGCCTCAGATTGTATGCCGGGCAGGGGGGGTATTTCTCTAATGCAATCTGTGGATAAAAGATTTATAATGCACCTCAATGAATAAACTTGATTGACAGGATATGGTTTGGCAATGACTGTCTATTTTGAATCCGTAGCGGGTAAGAAAAAACCCTACACCGAATCTCTGCAAAATCTTTTGAGGCAATTCCAGCCTCGGTTTGATTCCGGTGACAGCGTCGGAATCAAACTCCACTGGGGCGAGAGGGGCAACAAAGGCTTTCTGCCTCCTGACTACGCGAAAGAAATCGCCGGCTGGCTGATCGCGAAGGGAGCAAACCCTTTTGTTTTTGATACAACCGTACTTTATTCCGGAAGCAGGCATACCGCTGCTGATTCTCTGAAAACGGCCTCCGATCACGGTTACACGGCCGATTTTCTCGGATGTCCGGTTATCATCGCCGACGGTGCGGATGGACGGGATGTTGTCTCGATTCCTGCAGGTTACAAGCATTTTAAAACAGTCCAGGTAGGATCCGTTTTTGACAGGGCTAAGGGGTTTGTCATTTTTTCCCATTTCAAGGGACACATGGTTTCTTTGTTCGGCGGGGCAATCAAGAATATCTCGATGGGATTTGCGTCCCGGGCCCAGAAGCAACGGATGCATTCCGATTATCATCCGGTGCTGAAAAAGAAGAAATGCACCCGATGCGGCGTCTGTGTTGAGATCTGCCCGACAAAAGCAGCCAGCATTGCGGAACCCGGTTATCCTGAATATGATCTGAAAAAGTGTATCGGATGCGCTCAGTGTATTGCCATGTGCCCGGAATCGGCCCTTGAGATCTTCTGGGACTCAGACATAAAGGTTTTTCAGGAAAAGCTGGTTGAAACGGCGGGAGCCGTCTGGAAAAAGATTCAGGGAAAGACCATGGTCATCAACGCCCTGCTGAATATCACCGCAGAATGTGACTGTTTGCCGGGAAAGAATCCCATCATTGCCAGGGATCATGGTTTTGTCGGAGGCGATCATCCCGTGGTAGTGGACGCGGAATCCCTGAAGATGACAGGGGCGGACACTTTTGAGAAAGTCCATCCGGGAATCCCTTGGCAGCGTCAGTTTTCATACGCGAGGGAAATCGGGTTTATCAGGTGAACTAAGAATCGTAATCTAAATCAACACTGAAATATTCCGGCGTGTGCGGCACAATGTTTTTGTAAAAAGCCATAATTTCCTGCATGTCTTTTTTCATGTCGCCGCCGGGATAAACTATTTTACCCACACCTGCTTCTTTCTTCTTATAATCCAAATAACCCAATGCAACAGGAACATTGGCCAGAACAGCAACATGATAAAAACCGGTTTTCCATTTGGTACACAAAGAACGCGTGCCTTCTGGCGTCACCAGCATGACCAGATGATCGTGCTCTTTAAATAAATCAGCCATCACCTGTACCATGCTGGGCCGTTCCTCCCCTTCTTTTTTAGGACGACGATCAATGCCGATACAACCGAGCGCACGCGCAAACGGGCCATAAGGAAATCGCATATAGCTGCGCTTAATGGTCATTTTGACAGGAATACCCATTTTCAAAAAACCAAGACGGGTATAAAGAAAATCCCAATTACTGGTATGGGGAGCGGCAATCATCACGCATTGCTTAATGTCTGGTGGCAGACCATTTTTGACCGTCCAGCCGCTGAGAGTTAACACAATGTGGGCGAAAAGTTTTGTTAGCATAAAAGACTATCACCTTATTAGTGTAGATATGTTTAATTAAATTTCTCTTCAGCCATCTGGCGCAGCAATTTCTTATTGACCTTCTGCACTTCGGTAAGGGGGATCGCATCAACTATGCGTACGACCTTCGGTACGGCATATTTAGCCACCGTGGTTTTCAGATAATCAATAATCTTTTCTTCGGTGATGTCCGTATCACGTCCGCTCTGTGGTTCGATAAATATGCAAACCAACTCACTGCCCTGCCTTTCGGGGTCGGGAATCCCTATTGCTGCGGCTCTTTCCACACCTGGATAATTATGGAGGATGTCTTCAATCTCTCTGGAATATACCTTGAATCCGGAAACGATGATCATGTCCTTGGTTCTGTCAACGATATAGAAATATCCGTTTTCATCGACCTTTACAACATCGCCTGTACGAACATAGCCTTCTTTATCCAGGCCGCTTCCGGCCTCGGGCCAGTAGCCCAGCATCCGCTGCGGACCGCGCAGGTACATTTCACCTGTCTTGC
>CAZXIP010000250.1:0-3033 GCA_964640755.1 uncultured Smithella sp.
ACCCTGTGACTTTTCAGGAATTGATTTTTGCTCTCGAACAATACTGGCACTCTCAGGGCTGTGTTATCCAGCAGCCTTACGACATGGAAGTCGGAGCGGGAACGTTCCACCCCGCCACCTGCCTGCGCGCACTGGGGCCGGAACCGTGGAACGTGGCGTATGTTCAACCGTCCAGACGTCCCACCGACGGCCGGTACGGCGAAAACCCCAACCGCCTTCAGCATTATTACCAGTACCAGGTGATCATGAAACCTTCACCTGTCAATATCCAGGAGCTCTACCTGAACTCGCTCAAGAGTTTCGGAATTGATCCGCTCGAACACGACATTCGTTTTGTTGAGGACGACTGGGAATCTCCGACACTGGGCGCCTGGGGCCTGGGCTGGGAAGTGTGGCTCGACGGCATGGAAATCTCTCAATTTACCTACTTCCAGCAGGTCGGCGGTTTCGATTGCAGCCCTGTATGCGCTGAATTGACATACGGCACTGAACGCATCGCCATGTACATCCAGGGCATCAATAACGTCTATGATCTGCAGTGGACAGACAAGGTCAAATACGGCGACGTGCATCATAAAAGCGAGGTAGAATTTTCCACCTACAACTTCGAGGTGGCGGACATCCCGATGTTGCGCAAACTCTTTGACACATACGAAGAAGAAGCCATACGCATAGCCGAAAAAAATCTGGCCCTGCCCGCCTATGACTACTGCCTGAAATGCTCCCACACCTTCAACCTGCTCAATGCGCGCGGCGCAATCAGTGTGGCAGAGCGGACAAGCTATATCGGGCGGGTGCGCAATCTGGCGCGGCTCGCCGCGGAGCTTTATTTAAAGCAGCGCGAAGAAATGGGATATCCCCTTTTAAAAAACAACTAGACGACCTGGAGATAAAATGAGCAACGAACTGCTTTTTGAAATCGGCACTGAAGAAATTCCTGCGGGTTTTTTGTCCAAAGCCGTGGTTGACATGGAAGAAATCATCCGCAAGTCCCTGACGGAAAAACGAATCGCTTTTGACGGCATACGATGTCTGGCTACACCGCGGCGCCTTGTCCTCCACATCGCGGATCTTGCCGGGAAGCAGGATGACCAGACTATCGAAAAGCTGGGGCCCGCCAAAAAGGCCGCCTATGATGAAAACGGACAGCCGACAAAAGCCGCCCTGGGATTTGCCAGGGGACAGGGAATGGAAATCTCCCAGTTGGAAACCATCACCACTGAAAAAGGCGAATATCTCGGTGCCCGCAAAACAATCCCCGGACAGCAAACACCCGAACTGCTCCCCGGAATCCTCAAAGAGTTCATGCTTGCCATCCCTTTCCGTAAATCCATGCGCTGGGGCAACTATGATTTACGTTTTGCACGTCCGGTTCACTGGATTCTTGCGTTATACGGCGGAAATGTAATTCCCATGAAGATTGAAGACATCGAAAGCGGCAACACATCATGCGGACATCGATTCATGAGCCCTAACCCGTTTACGGTTACCGGGTTCGAAGATTACCTGTTTAAAACCAGAGAGAATTTCGTCATTGCTGATCCCGGGGAACGTAAAAAATTGATCCTGGAGGAAGCCCGCAAGGCGGCGGCTGAAGTCGGCGGGGAACTGTTTTATACGGACGACCTGCTGGAGACGATCAGCTTCATTGTGGAGTATCCGGTGATTGTGCGGGGCGGTTTTGATGAAGCCTATTTGGAAATTCCCAAGGATGTTTTGACCACCACCATGATCTCCCACCAGAAATATTTCCCTGTCGTCAATAGCGAAGGGAAGCTTCTGCCCTACTTCATCGCCGTAAGCAATACCCGGCCCCGCGACATTTCCGTCGTGGCCAGAGGCAACGAAAGAGTGTTGCGGGCACGACTTGCCGACGCATCATTTTTCTTTGAAGAAGACAAAAAAGTCTCCCTGGAAAATCGCGTGGAATCTCTCAAAAAAGTGGTCTTTCATACACTTTTGGGAACATCCCATAAAAAGGTCATGCGTTTCCGGAAGCTTGCCGTCAAAATTGCGTCAAAAGTCAAACCTTCCGTAAAGAAAAATGTGGACCGCGCAGCACTTCTGGCCAAGGCCGACCTGGAGTCGCTCATGGTGGGCGAGTTTGCGGAACTTCAGGGCATCATGGGCCGTGAATACGCCCTTTTAGCGGGCGAAAAACCGGAGATTGCCAGTGCCATCTATGAACACTACCTGCCCATTGTTGCCGGCGGAGACCTGCCTCAAACCGATGAAGGGGCAATCGTCGGCATTGCCGATAAGATTGACACAATAGTCGGGTTCTTCGCCGTGGGCATGCCGCCCACGGGCACAGCGGATCCCTACGCGCTGCGCCGTCAGGCTCTTGGCGTAATTAATATCGTATTATCAAAAGGTTATGCTTTGAGCCTGCATTTTCTGATCGATGAAACTCTGGCATCACTCAAAGATGTCCTGAAAAAACCTGCCGAAGAAATCAAGAACGACGTTCTGGAGTTTTTCAAAGGACGCCTCCAGAATCAACTGATCAGTCAGGGCTATTCTTATGACACGGTAGACGCGGTTCTTTCAACGGACATCGATGATTTTGTCCAGGTTATTGAAAAAATCAAAGCCCTGCAGTCTTTCCGGCAAAATCCAGAATTTGAGCCCATTTCCGTTGCTTTCAAAAGGGTGGATAACATTTTAAAAGATTTCCGCGATGGCCAGGTAGACGTCAATCTTCTTGTTCATGAAGCGGAAATTAAACTGTTTTCATCATTTGACAGCATAAAAACGCGTGTGGAAAAAGGTGTTGCCGAAAAAGACTTTCATGCCGCACTGAATAAACTTGCCGCTTTGCGTCCTCCCGTGGATACTTTTTTTGATCATGTCATGGTTATGGACAAAGATGAAAAGATCCGCTTCAATCGTTTGTCCCTTCTGTCAGAGATATCCGCTCTGTTTCACAAGATCGCCGATTTTTCAAAAATTGTGACCGCCGGCTGATTGAAGGAGGCGCGGGACATGCAATTCCTCTATTTTAAGGAACTTGTCCCTGACAATCAGTTTCAT
>CAZXIP010000251.1:0-3016 GCA_964640755.1 uncultured Smithella sp.
AGTGAAACATTGGGTTGGGGGTTAACCCGGACAATGACTATTGCTGATGGTGGCCGGAAATGTGATTTCCGTTTCAAGAAGGGCGGAAAAACAAACATAAACATCTCCCCTTCTATTAAGGATGCATGTAAATTATAAAAGCCGATCAAGGTCAACACAGCCGATCACTGCACTTCGGCTGATTTTTTCGATATGTTCAATAAATATTACCGGGGGTGTATCATGGGGAATCAAATGACAGAATGGGGTGTAGGGCCTAAGTTTACCATTTATTCAGTGATCTATGGCGTACTTATGTTTGGTTTGACTGTTTATTTTAATTTGCTGTTTCAAATTACGTTGGTTCCATATGAAATACTGGTATGGATCGGTATTATTCTCATTGTCCTGGGGATTCCTTTTTATCTCTTTTCTCTTGTGCCTGTCATGCGTGCCTTTAAAGCCGGGCAACTTATTACAGGTGGAGTGTACGGTATGTGTCGCCACCCGGTATATGCAGCCTGGTTGCTATTCTTTGTACCTGCCTTGGCACTGTTCATAAATTCCTGGGCACTCCTATCTGTTCCTCTTGTGATGTATCTAATAGCAAGGACTTTGGTTACGAATGAAGATATCTATTTAGAGAAAACCTTTGGGCAAGAATACCTGGCATATAAACAAAATGTCCCAGCCTTTCTGCCCTATGGCTGGCTAAAGAGAAACACATAATCATAGCATCCGCCGGACGGCTAAAACCGCCGGTGATGACTAACGCTGGATTAAAAGAAAGGAGACAAAACGATGGTAAATAGAGCTGATATCGCAACGGAAAAGTTTTTGAGCGGATACAATTGAGCCCAGTCGGTACTTTACGCTTTCCGTGAAGAAAGCGACATACCGGAGGACGTTGCCCTGAAGATCGCTTGTGGTTTGGGTGCAGGCATGGGACGAAAAGAGGAAATTTGCGGTGCTGTAACAGGCGGCATCCTTGTCCTGGGAATGAGGCACGGCAGAGGAAGCAAGGACGGTCGATCAGCCACGGAATTAACCTACCGGCAAACACGAAAACTTATGGAAGAATTTGCCAAAAAACATGGCACATATGTTTGCCGTCAATTGTTAAATGGCTGCGAGTTGACAGCAGAAGAAGGTCAGAAATCCTTCAAGGAAAATGACATGCTGAACAAGGTATGTGTTCCTTGTGTTCAGAGTGTGGCGGGTATTCTTGAAGAAATCATGGAAGAAAACCCGGCCAGCCGCTAGAGCCGATCGCAGACCGCTTGGCCGCTCCGGCTGATCTTTTCATTGGGCTGAGGAAAGGTGGACATAAACATGATCGCCTCATCAATTAAACTTGTTTTATCGAATCCCTCTGTTTCCCTGCTCGTGCTGGGACTGATCGCTGCAATCGTTTCCCTCCTGTTCAAGAAAAGGCCGCGAAGAAAATCTGTGATTATCGAAGCCCTGGTCGCCTATTTCTTTCTGTTCAGCATCGGGATCGGGTATCTGAACAACTTCCTGATGCACGTGGTGTTTGCCGAGTACACGGCAAAATTCATCGGTTGGGCAAACAGTCCTTTTCAACTGGAGGTGGGGTTTGCCAGTCTTGGCATGGGCGTGGCGGGCCTCCTGGCTTTCAAACAAAACCTCGCGTTCCGATTAGCCACATTTATCCCTCCTGCCTTTTTCCTGTGGGGTGCCGCTGCAGGACATATTTACCAGATCATGAAGACCCATAACATGGCTCCGGGCAACGCAGGATCCATTCTTTGGGCTGATATCCTTCTGCCTTTCGTCGGCTTCGCACTGCTCTATACACAGTGGAGATTAACCCCGGCGGAAGAATCATCCTCTCGGAACCCAAATAGTGAAAATACTTGACGGATATTGCAGATAGCAGGAACATGAATATCGTCAGACCACTGCATACAGACGATTGCTGTTTTTTGGCCGGGAGCTTAACTGGCTCCTCCAGAAATTTTTTTCCAATACCGGAATCGCTTTACCAGGAAGGAGGCAGCATGAAGGAAGAAGTACGAATCATGGATCCAGGCGCCGAGTTCTATACGCCTGAAGGTTGCTTTATCAACGAGCTTTCAAATATCAATGCAGATCCGGAAGCCTCTATTGCGCAGGCTCGTGTCGAGCCGGGCAAAACCACAAGATGGCACCGCATCACAGGAACGACGGAACGATACGTGATACTTTCAGGCGAAGGAAAGGTGGAAGTTGGCAATCTTCTGCCACAGCACGTCGGCCCTGGCGACGTGGTGCTCATTCCACCCGGCTGTTGCCAGCGCATCACAAATGTGGGCAGCACGGACCTTTTTTTTCTGGTCGTCTGTACACCACGCTTTCTCTCCGAGGCCTACGAAGACATCGACCCCTCTCCACTGCCACCCGAAAATGCGACCTGATCCGGGGGCCAACCGGAAGGTTATTTCATCATTTAACACGGTCATCATATGAATATATTTACACGAAATTTCATTGTAATTCTTGCCTTTAGTGTTGTCATTGTCAGCATCGGACTTTATGCAATGAGCACCCTTTTTTCGGGAAAGTGCGAAAATAAAATATTCCATGAAGTGTTATCACCTGAGGGCAATTATAAAGCCGTCCTTTTCCACACAAATTGCGGAATTGCTTCAAGTATCAGCACTCAAGTCTCATTAATGCCAGCCGGGGATAAGCTGAAAAATGATGGTGGAAATACTTACATAATAGATGGGCATCCAAAAGAAAGAAACATTAAACTGATTTGGTTAGGCCCAAAGAAACTTTTAATAAAAACTCCTTCGATGTTACAGCCATTTAAAAGTGAAACACAATACAAAGATATTGCAATAGAATACGGACAATAAAGGTTAACAAATGCCATCGAGATGATTGCGGAGCTGGCCTGACTTTTTCAACATGTCAATAAGCAGCAGACAAGATTGCCTTGACACACATGTTCTCGTTTCCTATACTTCGTTTGATAATGATGCATTGAAAGGTGGAATCCGGTGAAGAATTTAGTGATTTTATCAGGTGG
>CAZXIP010000252.1:0-3011 GCA_964640755.1 uncultured Smithella sp.
ATCCAAACCAGAAAACCGATGATGACAACCGCGTTTAACGTTTTAAATGCAAAGCTTTTCCACTGGCCAGAAGAATCATGCCCACCCTCACCTCCACCGGAAGCAAAAGCGACACCTACTGAAACCAAAACGATCAGGAGGGAAAGAAAAAGCGAAAAATGAGCGGATCTGGTCGATAATTTCATTGGACTCTCCTTCCCAGGACCTTTTCAGCAATTTCCAGCGCTAGCGTTCGGGACTGACCATGCAAAATTTTACGGGCCGCTTCCATTTCGGCATCCATCTTTTTCTGTGTTTCCTGAGCCATTAAAGGTATTTCACCGCGGACGGCATCCAAAATGCTTTTGGCCTGCTGAGTGCCTTCACCGATAATTTCCTTTTTCATGTCGGAGGCACCAGACTTGGCTTTGTTAAGCTTTTCATCATATTCGGCCGCTTTCTTATTAACAGAATCCTTGAAAAGCGTAATTTCGTTTTGAAGCTCTTCAAGCTGTTTTTTACGGCGGTTGATGATTGATAAAATTGGTTTATAAAGAAGATAATTGAGGATAAAAACCAGGGCTAAGAAATTAGCCATTTGAACAAAAAGCGTTAAATCAGGAATTACGGTAACCACAACTTACCTCGTCGATTGTTTTCAGAGCTAATTGCCTCATAAATCACGTTTGTGAAGAAGCAATCAGGCGTGAATTTATTTTTTCCCTACATGTCAAACAGCACATTCTCTGGCGATGATGATTTTTCCAAGGACTAAAGCTCAAACCGGGTTTATGCTGAACCTAGCCACACCGCGAGGACGGTGTGTATTAATCACACCCTTGACCGGTTGTCAAGCTTTTTTATGACCGACGGTCTAATTTTATTAAATCAGCTGTTATATTAGTTGAAATAAATACTTGCGTGATATTAATCCACTACGCGATCAATATTTTTTTGCTCTTTGAGGTCCTTCATTTTTGACGTTCCTTCAAAAAGAGCGCCTTCTTCCATAACAAAAACCGGTGTCCGTACATCGCCGGTTAATCTTCCTGTGGCATGGATATTTAATTTATCTTTCACCTCAACTTTGCCTTCCACTTCACCCCCGACATATACACTGTGAACGTTGATATCCGCCTTCACCACAGCGCCTTCTCCAATATCCAGTGAACCCTCTCCGAAAATTTCTCCCTGAAAATCCCCGTCGATGCGCACATTGCCCTTAAAGATGAGTTTGCCGCTGAACTCAGCCCCTTTCCCCAGAAAAGCTTTTGTATCTTCAACATGTTTATTTTTATTCCACATGACCTTCTCCTTTCGATGATATCAGAGAATCCCCTCAGCGCTGCAAAATGAATCTGCGAACACTGACATTCATCATCAAGCCTATTGCTCCCAGTAACGTAAACATCGCCGAACCGCCATAACTGATGAACGGCAGCGGGATACCCACAACGGGCATCATACCCAGAACCATTCCCAGGTTAATAACCATCTGCCAGGCAATCAGCGAGGTAATGCCAAACGCCAGTATCGTGCCCAATAAATCTTTTGAATGCAAGGCAATTCTAAAACCCCAGATGAGCAGAAATAAAAACATGACCACCAGCACCAGGCCGCCCGCAAATCCCCATTCCTCGGCAAACACGGAAAAAACAAAATCGGTCTGCTGCTCAGGTAAATACTTCAGCTGGGTTTGAGAACCTTTTAAGAAACCCTTCCCCAGAAAACCGCCGGAACCAATTGCGATCATCGATTGGATGATGTGGTAACCGGTGCCCAGGGGGTCACTCTCCGGCGAAATAAATGTCAACAATCTGTCTTTCTGATAATCTTTTAAAAAAAACCAGGCCACGGGCATCATGGCCAAGATACCGGAAGCGGCGATCAGAATAGATTTCCAGTTCATGCCGATAAACAGAACGATCGAGGCGGCAACGATGATAATAATCAGTGCCGTACCCAAATCCGGCTGCTTCAGGATCAAAACGCAGGGAATCATGACCATAATAAAAGGAACAAACAATTCCCGAAGCAGGTACGGTTCATGGGATTTATGATCATCAAAATAACGGGCCAAAGCGATGATAATGGTAACTTTCATCAATTCTGAAGGTTGAAACAGAATAAATCCGAAGGAGATCCATCTCTGTGCTCCATTGGCTGTATGACCGAATAAAGCCACATAAATCAGAGATGCAATCGAGACCGCGTAAATGAAATAGGCAAAACGATTGATCATCCGGTAGTCAATAAGAAAAGCAAACAGCATAAACACCAGCCCCATTGCCATCCATTGGAGCTGTTTCAGATACAGCGGTGACTGATTGTCACCGAGGCTGAATCCGGTGGAATAAATATTGATGACACCGATGGCGCAGATCGACATCACCAGAGCCAGGAGCGTCCAGTCAAAGTTCTGGAATATGCGACGATCATATTTTAAAAATATCATTTCCCCTCTTTAGATAATATGCCGTCTTAAAGCGCCAGAGTCAGTCACGGGTCAATCCATTCCCGGCATGGCCGGCCGGCAGGGGATTAACGGCAACCTGAGGCACCTTACCTTTATGTTTGCCTTCGAAATAGGCGTTCAGAATTTTCCGGGCAATCGGGGCGGCGACAGCACCTCCTCCTCCGGCATTTTCAGCAATCACCGCCACAACAATTTCCGGACTTTTCATGGGAGCATAGCATGCAAATAACGCATGGTCTTTATGGATTGCAGACAATTTTCTCAGGCGACGGATTCTGGCGTCCTGCGAAAGACCGACAACCTGTGATGTTCCCGTTTTGCCGCATACGTCGGCATTCGGTATTCGTGCTCTCGCACCCGTACCTCCCGGTTCATTCACAACCGCCCACAAGCCTCGACTGATAACTTCTATTGTTCGCCGGTTGAATGCAAGGTCTCCCGTTTTTTCGGGCAAATATTCCTTTTCGACGGTGCCGTCAGACGACTCGATCCTTTTCACAAGATGCGGCCTCCACAGGGTGCCGCCATTGGCCAGAGCACCGTATGCCTGTGCCAG
>CAZXIP010000253.1:0-2998 GCA_964640755.1 uncultured Smithella sp.
CGTAAACATTCATTCACTGACGATGATCATTTTAGGCCGATGAACAAGATTCAGTTTCAACGGACGAAGAGAGGCAACCATACATCCTGACGCTCATTGTATGCTCAATGGCCAAGCAATGAACGTTTCATGGCTCCGATAAGGTAAGCAAACTATTTCAGGGCCTCTTTTTCATCTTTTTCCCCGGTTGTATTTTGCAAGCAGTGCGTCAAATGAATCCTGATCTGCTTTGAACGCAGCGGCCTTCGCACCTACCCGGATGATATTAATTTTTCGGATGGTATCACCCTGCCGGATTGCGTTGACAACATTCTGTCCTTGTATGACGTGACCAAAGACGGTATGTTTGCCGTCCAGCCAGGGTGTTTTGGTGTGGGTAATAAAAAATTGGCTTCCGTTGGTCCCCGGACCGGCATTCGCCATCGATAATACGCCCGGAACATCATGCCTGAGCGTCGGATCAATCTCATCGGGAAATTGATATCCGGGTCCACCGGCGCCGTTTCCGTCAGGATCACCCCCTTGAATCATAAAATCCGGAATGACGCGATGAAAGGTCAGCCCATCATAAAAGCGAACACCTTTACCCCGGTTGGAATTCCTGGTGCCTTCGGCCAGACCGACAAAATTCGTGACCGTCAAGGGCGCCTTCTCATATTCCAGCCTGATCAGGATATCACCCTTAGAAGTAACCATCTTTGCGTAAAGCCCGTCTGTGAGCTGCAGCTTTTCACTGGAAATGCACTCTGCTGCAGTAAAGACAAAAAGCAGGAATAAAACTGCCATACATGAAAAACATTTCACTTGTTTCATTTTTCCTCTCCTCAGGCACCGATCCTTGTGCCGGTTATTGTTCCCCCGTGTTCATCATCTGAGATTCTTCCCATTTAGCCGAGGTGACTTTCCATTCATCCGATTCTTTTTTCAGTGTTACATCGAAGTCCCAGACACCCAGGGAATTTGGAATCACATCGGTTATGGAGCCGGTCTTCTCTCCGCTGGTCAGAACCGCTTGAAATTCAGCCCTGGCTGATGAGTTTTCAACGGATATCGTGAGATTGCTGATATAGGCCGATATCTTCGGGTACCGGAAAAAATATCCCAAGAGCAGGCCCTTGATGCCTTCGTAGTTGAAACCCTGAGGGTCGCTGTAATTTTTCGAAAGATGTTTCATAATCTTACTGACATCCTTAACTTCTCCCGCCGCCTGGATTTCAGTAATGACCTTTTTAACCTTGTCCTGTTCCGTCTCTTTGCTACAACCGATGACCGCAAGAACAACAACGAATACAAGGAAAATCGTCACAACCCGTCTCATGGCATTTCCTATCACGTTCATATTTCCAACCACAAAATATCCTGTTTTACAAATTGCCCCCAACACTGCAGAATGTTTCGGATGACACATCATGAATGACCGTTTAATGGCACATATCATGGCATGAGCGGTCTATCGAAACTCAAATCCAGAACACCGTTTTTCTCCATCTGGGCATCCCATAATGCCTGATTGATGAAAGGAATGACCATGGCCACATTCTGTGCGCTCAGGTGCTCCGGTCTGGCAAGCTTTTTTAAAATGTCGTCATCGAGTTTCCCCGTCTTCCCGAAATCTGCACCAAGCATGCAAAATAAATTAAAGTATTTTTCAGTGAGGAAAGTTGGCTGAACATCGAGCCCCTCACAGCCGCCTTTCAGGATGCACCCCAGGGAGCGGCAACCGATCCTGCGTGAAAACTTTTCGCAGTATCTGGCCACAAAACGAATGTGGGCTGTTTCGGGAAAACCGCACTGGATCATAAAGCCAAGGGCGGGAAGGTCCTCTCTGCCCTTCAGAGGCGCCAAAGCCTCCATAAACGCCTTGACGCTTCCCGGCATCGCGTCTACATACAGGGGAAAGCCGATGATGACGTTATCCGACGCGTTGAATTTTTCCGTCAGGGCTTTGAGATTATTTTTGTATTTGACCAGGTATTCGACTTCACACATGTTGTCCGGTGTCTGGTTGAATCCGCGAATGAAATATTCCATCAGTATGCCGGTATTGCTTTTCTTGCCGCGCGGGGAAGCATTAATGAACAGTAATCGCATGAATGATCTCCTCAACTGGTGATTCGGTAAAATGGATAAAACCGACAGACGACCACATATTAATTGCCTGCCTCCGGAAAATGTCCTTCAGGATGGCAATATCCTCTTCATCCGTGTCGACTTCTTTTTCCAGAAGAAGTGAAATGACCGGATACCTGTCATAACGCTTCTTGTGATGAACTTCTCCATCCACTTCCTCAAGATGAGGATGAACGATGCAGATGTTCCTGTCCATGGCGTTTTTCAAAAGGTGGCTCGGAAATCCCATCATGAGCGGCGAGGCGAGAATCACGTGTTCCGAAGCAATAAACTGCCTGGTGATATCTCTTGCATCGTCGTCGATACTGCAAATACCCGGCGTCTTGATCCAGCACTGGAAGCACCCGATGCAGGGGCTGATCTTATGATCCCGGAGAGTGATGGCCATAACATCGTGTCCGGCTGATTTTATCTTTTCGACCAGATGGTCTACGTATGGATCGATCTGACCGCTACCGCCAGATGGGTTTCCGTTCAGAATTAAAACTTTCATAATGGCCCCGCTGTTGATTTCATTTTAGGGTGATGAAGATTTCCTTTACCGGCTTTTGCCGGAAGCATAATATTCCTGGAGTCTGATTTCTTCGGGAATCGAATCAATGAATTGAACGCCGGCCTCATACGACTCACCCCCATGGACGGCATTGATCCAGATGACTTTTCCAATGGCAGTTATCTTTTGACACAGATCTTTTAAATTGAAATCTATCTTGATGATGCTATTTACAGGCAAATAATAATTGAACTGAATTCTGGTGCCCAGTACAGAAATATCCCTGGTCTTGCTGCATAAAACTTTTTCTTTGGGAAATGGTCCCTCATCGGAGATTATCGTTATGGTGACTTCGCTGTCCCCCACCAGCCTGTT
>CAZXIP010000254.1:0-2992 GCA_964640755.1 uncultured Smithella sp.
CGCGATATCGATGGTAGAGGAGGGATAACATGGGCAAGCGCATTGGAATGGAAGTGGCAGTTGCCGTGGCGGAAGCCGTGGGACTTTGCAATATCGACATGGCGGCCGTTTATCCCATCACTCCCCAGTCGCACATCGCGGAACACCTTTCCGATCTGGTTGCCGACGGCAGGATAGATGCGGAATTCGTTACAGTGGAGTCCGAACATTCTGCCATGAGTGCGGTTATCGGCGCCTCCGGAGCCGGAGCCCGCTCCTACACAGCTACCAGTTCTCAGGGACTGATGTATATGCATGAACTGCTGCCCATTGCCTCGGCGATGCGGTTGCCGATATGCATGGCCATTGCCAACCGGGCGGTATCCGGTCCACTGAATATTTTAAATGATCATACGGATATTATGCCGCAGCGGGATTCCGGCTGGATTTCCATTTTTGTGGAAAACGGACAGGAAGCAATTGACATGTCGATTATATCTTTCAAAATCGCCGAGCATAAAGATGTCATGCTACCGGTCAATGTCAATATTGACGGTTTTCAACTTACCCACATGGTGGAGCCTTTTGAAATGCCAACCCAGGAAGAGGTCAATCAATTCCTGCCGCCGTTTGTTCCCCACGCAACGCTTCATCCCTCAAAGCCCGTAACCATGGGCGCTTTTGCCATGTCCGACTACTTTACGGAAATCATGAAAGCCAAGGATGAAGCTCTCAAGAGCTCCAAGAAAGTTATTCTGGAGGTTTGGAACGAATGGGGCAGATTGTTCGGCCGCAAGTACCAGCCGGTTGAAACGTACCAGGTCGAAGATGCGGATATCCTGATGCTGACCATGGGATCCATGGGCGAGACCGCGCAGATGGCCATCGACCAGCTTCGCGCCAAAGGCGTCAAGGCCGGCCTGGTGAAGTTACGGCTGTGGCGGCCATTCCCGCTGGCGGAAATCAAATCAGTATTAAAAAACGCAAAGAAGCTGATAGTGACCGACCGCGCCATATCGTTTGGCGGTCCCGGCGGCCCGGTGTTTTCGGAAGTCAAGTCGGCTCTTTATGCCGAAGCGAAGCGTCCCCTGATTTACAATTATATTTATGGACTGGGTGGCCGCGACATGGCTGTGAAAGATTTTACCGGCATGTTTGAAAAAGTTTTGGCCGACACAACAAACCAGGAAGCAGACACGTATGAATTTTGGGGAGTGAGAGAATAATGAATATTGTAGAGAATTTTGATTTATTTGCTCCACGGCTGATTAATAAAAAAGAATTGCTTTCGTCCGGGCACCGCGCCTGTTCCGGTTGCGGGGAAGTTCTGGCCGTGCGTTTGATGTGCAAAGCCCTGGGTGAAAATACCGTCATCGCTTCCGCGACAGGCTGCATGGAAATCATCTCCAGCATGTTTCCCACCACTGCCTGGGAAGTTCCCTGGATTCACGTCGCCTTTGAAAACGCGGCGTCCGTCGCTTCCGGCATAGAAGCCGGCCTGAAAGCGCTGCGCAAGAAAGGCAAAATTGACGACCGCTATGTGAAGGTTGTCGGCATGGGCGGCGACGGTGCCACCATGGACATCGGTTTTCAGGCTCTTTCCGGAGCAATGGAGCGCGGCCATGATATGATTTACGTCTGCTTCGATAACGAAGCCTATATGAACACGGGCATTCAGCGCTCCAGCGGCACGCCGATGGGTGCGTCCACCACCACTGCTCCGGCAGGTAAAGTCAGCATGGGGCAGAAAACGTGGAAGAAAAACATGCCTGAAATTCTGGTTGCTCACGGTGTACCCTATGTTGCTACCGCATGTCCGAGCTATCCACTTGATTTCATAAGAAAAATGGAAAAGGCCAAAAGCATTAAAGGTCCTTCTTACATTCACTGTTTTTCCATGTGTCCAACCGGATGGCGTTCTCCGTCACATACGGCGATCTCCATGGGACGTCTGGCCGTGGAAACGGGGGCTTTCCCTCTTTATGAAGTGGAAAACGGACATTATCGTATGTCTTCGGAAATGCCAAAAAAGCTCAAACCCATTAAAGATTACTTTAAGCCCCAGGGACGTTTCCGTCACCTGACCGCTGATGAAATCGAGATGATCCAGGAAAAAATAAACATTGAATATAAAAAACTGGTGGAAAAAACCAAGTACCTGAAGGTTTAGGATATTAAAAGGCGACTCCTTCAAGAATACCGAGGTGAAAAAAGCAATGACAAACGTCACTGAAATTAAGCAAAAAACAAAGCAAATCATCAAAAAGCATAAAAGCGATAAAAGCGCAATGATTGCTGTGCTACAGGATATTCAGGAAGTTTTCAATTATCTTCCGAAGGAAGCACTGAAGACAGCAGCCAGCATGATGAAGGTGCCGATGAGCCGGGTGTATGAAGCGGCCACGTTTTACACAGCCTTCAGCCTTAAGCCGCGCGGCAAACATATCGTTAAAGTCTGCAAGGGAACCGCCTGCCATGTCCGCGGCGCGGCCATCCTTCAGGACCGTTTTGAAGCCACGCTGGGCATCAAGCCGGGCGAAACGACAAAAGATGGGAATTTTTCGCTTGAAACCGTCAACTGCGTGGGCGCCTGTGCACTGGGACCTGTCGTAGTGATCAATACCGACTACCATGGACAGGTTACCATTAACAAAGTGGATAAAATCATTAAAAAGATCAATGAAGAGGGGGCGCAGCAATGAACGAAAATCCCGATATTCAAGCCCACCAGCTCCTGAACAATTTGACTCTGTATTACGGTCCGAAGAAGAAGTTTGTCGCGATTTGCGCCGGCACCGGATGCCGTGCGTCCGGCAGCATCAAGGTTAGAGAAGCTCTTGAGGCCGAATTAAAAAAGCAAAACATGAACGAAGTGGATGTCCTGGCTACCGGCTGTTTGGGATTCTGTGAAAAAGGGCCCATGGTCATCATTCATCCCGACAAGTATTTTTATCAGCATGTAAAAGTAGAAGATGTGCAGGAAATCGTTTCCAAAACCGTGGCCAAAGGTGAG
>CAZXIP010000255.1:0-2973 GCA_964640755.1 uncultured Smithella sp.
CTCTACCACAATGTCAAATGGGATGATGTTCCAAACAGCCGGGGTGGACGGATTGAAGCCGCCGTCATAAAGAATCTTGAACTAAAACCGACCTGGCAGGCAAAACACGTTGGAGCGGACGGACAAAAGTCCTGGAAAAATATTGCGTCTTCGGCTTCCGGGGAGACGAAATGAAGATGTCTCTGAAACCATCCGATATCGTCAATGCGTCCAACTGCCTGTGTCATATTGAGCCGGGCGAGCTTACGCCCCTGCCGCCTCCTTATGAAGATTTCAATCAGACGGTGTTGGTGCCTTTGAAACCTGAAAAAATTAAAAATGTTGAATCCTCCCTGGACGACACCGTGGCCATCGGCATTCCCAGACCTGCAAGCAAAGAGGAAGAAGAAGCTCTGATCCGCCAGTTTCTCTCGGGTCTGAAAAAACTTTTTGAGAAAGAAAACAACTGGACGTTTTTACAGCCTCTGCTGCTTTCGATGGAACATTGTACACGATGCCAGACCTGTTCCGATGCGTGCCCCGTCTATGAGATGAGTGGCCGGAAGGAGATTTACCGGCCTATCTTCCGGTCGGAGGTGTTGCGTCGAATATACCGGAAATATTTAAAACCCGGTGGAAAGATCACGACCAAGTTGACCGGTGACATCGATCTGAACTGGACAAGCGTTGCCCGCCTGGCCGAATTATCCTACCGCTGCACACTTTGCCGGCGCTGTGCAATGGCATGCCCCATCGGGGTCGATAATGGACTGATCAATCATGAAATCCGCAAGCTCTTTTCGCAGGAAATGGGTATTGCCCCCAAGGAGATCCATGAAAAAGGATCCGTTCAGCATCTCCGGGTCGGCTCCTCAACCGGCATGAATCCCATGGCGGCAAAGGACAGCGCCGAATTCATCCAGGAAGAGATGGAGGAGATCACGGGTTACAAAATTGAAATCCCATGGGATGTCGAAGGCGCGGATATTCTCCTGCTCCATAACGCCGGTGAAATGCTCGCCTGGCCGGAAAATGTCGGAGCCTTTGCCATAATTTTCCAGGCAGCTGGAGTTTCCTGGACGATGTCGTCTGAAGCTGCCGGATATGACGCCGTCAACTATGGTCTCTGGTACGATGACGTTCAATTTTCACGAGTTGCCGTCAGGCACGCAGATATTGCCAGACGGCTTAAGGTCAAAAAAATTGTCATCGGCGAATGCGGTCACGCGCATAAAGCGCTGACCGTCATTGCCGACCGACTGCTGACGGGTGATCTCAATATACCCCGGGAATCGGCAATGGTCACGCTGGAAGACATTGTGATGAGTGGAAAGTTAAAATTTGATCCCGGCAAAAACAATTTTCCCGTCACACTGCATGATCCCTGTAATGTGGTTCGGGCGATGGGCATTGTGAAGCCTCAAAGAACTATTTTAAGAAAAATAGCGCCGCAATTCCGGGAAATGACGCCGCATGGCGTCGAAAACTATTGCTGTGGGGGTGGTTCAGGTTTCGCTATCATGTCGGGATATAATTTTACCGAATGGCGAAATCTGGTAAGCAGCCGCAAAAAATTTCTACAGATCCTGGAAGCTTTCCATGATGAACCCCGGGAAGTTCCGAAATATGTCTGTGCCCCCTGCTCGAACTGCAAAGGAGCCATCCGTGATATCATTAACTACTACCATGCCGAGGAACGCAGTAATATCTATTATGGAGGCTTGGTGGAACTGATCGTTAACGCTCTGGATGGCATGAAAAAACCGATTATCCATTTCGGCGATAAACCGTCATGGGAATGATTGCAGGAAAATGAAATTTATGATGATACTTTTGATATCCGTTATTATAATTCTCATCATCATCCTGCTGGCTTTGGGGATTGCCATGAGTCCGGCTATGGTTTTTATACTGACCGGCATTATCCCTTATGTTGTTTTTGTGATCTTGCTTGCCGGGTTTGCGTATCGAATTATAACATGGGGAAGAGCTCCCGTACCTTTCCGCATCCCCACGACGTGCGGCCAGGAAAAATCATTACCATGGATCAAAGCCAATCCAGTGGAAAATCCGGCGGGACTTCCGGGTGTGATCGGAAGAATGGCCGGGGAGTTATTCCTGTTTAGGTCTTTGTTCAGAAACACAGACGTGAAGATGATTGGCGGACGTCCTGTGTACGGCAGCGCCAAATGGCTCTGGTTTTTCGGACTGATGTTTCACTGGTCGCTTTTGATTATCGTGCTTCGGCACCTCCGCTTTTTCACCGAACCGATTCCTTCCTGGATTGGCGCTCTGTCCGCGGTAGACGGCTTCTTTGAGATCGGCGTTCCCGTCATCTATCTGAGCGATGTCGCCATACTCGCCGGCCTGACATTCCTTATCTTTCGACGTGTGGTAATTCCGCAGGTCCGCTACATTTCTTTGTTTACCGATTATTTTGCGCTGATTTTAATCTCGGGGGTGGTCATTACAGGACTTTTAATGCGACACTTTTTCCCCGTTGATCTCAACGCGTTGAAAAGCCTGACCATGGGCTGGGTGACCTTTGCCCCTGTGGCTCCTGAAAACATCAGTGTCATTTTTTATATCCATCTATGTTTTGTCTTTGTTCTGATGGCTTGGTTGCCTTTCAGCAAGCTGATGCATGTGGGTGGCATATTCCTGAGTCCGACCCGCAACCTGGCCAACACAAGCCGGATGCGGCGTCATATCAATCCCTGGAATGCTCCTGTTCAAGTGCACACCTACGCCGAATATGAAGACGAGTTCCGGGATAAAATGAAGGCGGTCGGTCTGCCGGTAGAAAAGGAGTAGCCATGTCGTTAGCCAAAATTCCCAATCCGGATGAGCTGATTAACATTGGATACGCACCGCCGAAATCAGAATGGATGAATACGCCTGTCGATTTCCGTCCGGGAACATGGAGCTACAGCGCCGCCGCGAAGAATCTGGTGAGCCTTGGCATGCCCAATCCACGGGCCTGGCAACCCACGG
>CAZXIP010000256.1:0-2973 GCA_964640755.1 uncultured Smithella sp.
GGATTCCGCAGTACCGCGAAGGCATCATCGATCCGATCCTCCCGGACAAAAACGCGATGCTGCAGCCTTTCACAAAGCCGGGCCTGGGTTTCACCATCAACGAAAGATTGCTGAGAAAATACGGGAAACGATTCTTCAAAATGACCGAAATGGGACTGAAAATCAAGGTCATCCGCGAAAAAGGCCTGAAAGCGGCTTTAGCACTCAAGAAGAGGAAAGAACAGTAGCCGGGGTGTTGCGGCCAAATCTTTACGGGCTGTTTATTCTTGACTGTTGCCGTGCAGTTATCCGGCAAGATCGGGGCAATGGCGGAAGCAGGAGTAAGGTCTGCCGGATATTTGGCAAAAAAAGACGGCATAAAAATGCCGCCTTTTTTCTTCCTGTCACTTTGTAACTAAAGCCCTTGTCTTGCTATTCTTCCTTGCTGCCTGTGCCCGATGATGTATCGGCAACAGTTGAAGTGCTGTCGGTGGATGTTTCTTCCTTTTTCGTGGGTTTGGCCGTGGTGGTCTTTTTCCCTGCATAGTCGGTTGCATACCACCCGGTACCCTTCAGGCTGAAGGATGACAGCGACATCATCTTCTGAACTTTCCCCTTGCAGAATTTGCAGGTTTTCAGATCGGGTTCGGTAATCCCCTGAAACGCTTCGAATTGTTTCCCGCACTTTTTACAACGATATTCATAGATAGGCATAGTAAAACCTCCTGAAATTAATTATATAAATCATTAATCGTGAATGCATCATCAAAACAGTCCAGAATGATTTCCAGATCATTTTGTTTTACCGGCTGCAGAGCGCTTCTCGTCAGACGGTGGACGATCTTTTCTTCCTGCTCTTTTTCTTCCTGGGGCGCGTTAAAATCGATAGCGCCGGAGCCGAACCGGATCACGTGGATCAACTCATGAACGGCGATATACAGCATCAAAGGTTTTAGTTTTATAAACGAATTTGCCCTTTCCACTGCATCAAGGATGCTGTTGTCCTGTAGGCATATTCTATAAAAATCAAACCCTTCCCGACCTTCCGGCTTCAAATCGGATGGCGCATCATAAGAGTATTTGCAAAGCTGCGCAAACGCGCCGTCTTTTACTTCATGATGATCTAAAAATGCAAGTGTTTTTACATCATACCTGTTTTTACGCAAGTCAACTTCGCTCATGCGAAAATGGTGAGACACCAATCTTTCCGCATCGTTAAATGCCATTGAGGCAAGCGGTATCTGTGCTTTATCAAAACAACGAAGCATAATAACACCATAATTCCACTAATCTTTGCGACGGTAATATATTCATTTCGATTTGAACTGTCAATATCGGAAATAGGCTCCTTCCGCAAATGCACCTTAATGAAAAAACGTATTGGTTTCATACTGTTCCCGATGCAAGGATTTTCTTGTCAAATGAAGTGGCCGATGCTATGAGGAATCATTATTTTTATTACATTCACCTCAAAGGAAATCTATCCGTGGCAGTTTTTGAGAACAACATCACCGGATCGGGCAACAAGACAAACGGAGAACGCGTTTCCCCTGTCCTGCGTCCCTTCAACTTTATCGGCCGTACGGTCATCGAATGGGTCAACAGCATGGGGGCTGCTTCTATTTTTCTGTGCCTGGCGATCCTGAGCACCATCGGGCGCAAGCAGCTTTTCAAAACCATTCAGCAGATTTATTATATCGGCGCCAGGTCCATCACCATCATCATGCTGGTCAGTCTGTTCACAGGCATGGTTCTCGGGCTGCAGTCTTATCACACCCTCCTTAAATTCGGCGCGGCAGGAGCGGTTGGCTCACTGGTCTCCCTCTCGCTGATCATGGAATTAGGTCCGGTGCTGACAGCCATCATGATCACAGCCCGGGCCGGCTCGGCAATAACCGCTGAAATCGGTATCCAGCGCATCAGCGAACAGATAGATGCTCTCAGCACCATGCGGATCAACCCTATCCGGTATCTGATCAGCCCTAAAATTACGGCAGCAATCATCAGTTTCCCGCTGCTGACGGCTGTGTTTGATCTCGTCGGCATTCTGGGCGGCTACGTTTCCGCCGTTGTACTTTTGGGGTTGAATGGCGGCGTTTACCTGCACAGCATCAAAACGTATGTAGAAATGAGTGACATCACCAATGGATTTACAAAATCTATAGTTTTTGCAGTAATCGTTGCCACGGTTTGCTGTTATCAGGGATATTTTGCGCATATGCGCAGCGACAGCCATGGCGCCCAGGCGGTGGGCCTGGCAACAACGTCGGCGGTAGTGACTTCCTGCGTGCTGATTCTGGTTTCGGACTACGTCGTAACTTCACTCTTGGCATAGAGATACTAAATGGATGCACCTCTAATTGAATTTAAAAATGTGACAAAGCGCTTCGGTAAGAAAACCGTACTGGATCGCGTTAATTTGCAGATCTACGAGGGGCAGATCACAACAATCATCGGCCTGTCCGGATCGGGTAAAAGTGTGATGCTCAAACACATCATTGGACTGATCCAGCCTGACGAAGGCACTATTTTTTTCCGGGGCAAACCGCTTATCGAGATGAATAAGGCAGAAATCGCCGCATCCTTCGCGCAGATCAGCTATATGTTTCAAGGCAACGCGCTGCTTGATTCTTTGACGGTCTATGACAATATCGCGCTGCCCCTGCGGGAAACAACCAATCTGAAAAAAGAGGAAATTGACCGCCGGGTCATGGCAAGAATCGAGCAAACGGAACTGACCGAAGCCGTTCACAAATATCCATCGGAACTATCCGGAGGCATGCAAAAGCGGGCTGCGCTGGCCCGGGCATTGATCACTGACCCGCAAATCGTTCTTTTTGACGAACCAACAAGCGGTCAGGACCCCGTCCGAAAAAATGCAATTTTAAGCATGATTGCACAGTACCAGAGGAAATTTAACTTTACCGCCATACTCGTCAGTCATGAAATCCCGGATGTGTATTTTATCTCCAACCGCATTCTGGCCCTTTATGA
>CAZXIP010000257.1:0-2932 GCA_964640755.1 uncultured Smithella sp.
CCCGGAGGAAAACCGTATCGGCCATCTGCCTGGTTTCGATCGTGCCGCTGCCGTGCGGGATTTTTCTTTCCATCTGATCACAGTTGTGCTGAAGCCTTGACTCATTCCATATCAGTTCACGTTTCGCCGCTTTAACCCGGTACAGCATTTTTCGTGTATCCTGGCCATCCTGGGCGCATAAAAGAAACTTTTCCTTGTCGCTTAAGTCTTTTCTCTGCTCGTCGTAATAGAGAGAATAGGATGGGTAGAGTTTCTGCTTCTCGAGGGGATAGATCATGCCTGTCCGTCCGTCTTTGGTGTCCAGCATGATCAGATCTCTTTTTTCATCGTACCATGCTTTGGCAATTCCCGCCGCAAGTAGCGGATGACGGGAAATAAACCCCGCCGTGTCCTCGATCATTGCCCCTGTATGAACATCGAACTTTTGAATTTTCGGGTCATCCAGATGATAGGCATCGGCCACATGCCAGATTTTGTCTCCTTTATAAAACAGGCTGGTTCTGATGATGATGTCCCTGTATGGAATCTTTATCCGGCGGATGACTTTTCCCCCGACGGGATCATATTCATACAGCCATGCCTTGCAGGATTTGCATTTGCGTCCGGACGAATAGTGACCGGGTGATTTGGTAGTGGAGATATAAGTGAATGATCCGTCGGTGAGAATCCACAACCGGTTCGAACCGTCCTTTTGTGCGACGAGGGCGCAATCAATAATATCGCCGCGGATCTTGTCAGGTGTGGCGAGGGGATAGAGGTAAAAGATTCCCGCCAGTGCAAGGATTACTAGCCCAACGATAAACATCAACTTGGCAAGACAACCCGTTTTGGATTTCGGCTCCGCCGGATTACCCGGCAATGGAGATCCCGGACCAATGCCGGGAGGTACGCCCAACTTTTTGTAGAGCTCAGCCTGATTTTCTCTCATGTCCATCATCGCGAATCCTTTCAATCAGGGGTTACAAGGCAAAAAGGTTCATCGGTATCATAATCACCGACCATATTGATCTTTTGAATGAGAATAAAGAGGTGAAGGGCAAAAGTCAATTCATAACGGGGCTTTTTGGTAACCAGGCACTGGACAGGTGTCAATAAGCAGTTATGTAAATATCCGATTACATTAATTGATTATTGATGTTGCTGCCATTTTGACATTTCATGTCTTAGCCGGAGAGTTTTGCTTTCGGCACATAAAACCAATAGACAAAATAATCTTGACAGACATCCCCTATTGGTATATTGGTTGAACCAATGATTCATTGGTCCAATATAACGAAGTGTCTGATCAGGAGGTAAATTGTGTCCGTCAATCCCGTTTTCACGCGTTCCATCACGCGTTCACGCCTCAGCGATGAAATCGTTACCATCATCCAGCAGCAGATCATGTCCGGCGCGATTGTTCCGGGCACCAGGCTGCCCACCGAACGGGATCTGGCCGAATCCTTCAAGGTGAATCGCACGACCGTAAGGGAGGCCCTGCGCAAACTGGAAAACCTTGACCTGTTGGATATCAACCATGGCGATGGGGTTTATGCCAGAAATTATTTGGAGAGTGGCAGTCTTGATTTGATCAAGGCAGCCATATACAGCAGCAGTGACAACTGCAAAAGCCTCCTGGACATCCTGGAAGTTCGCCGCATCATCGTGCCGGAAATGGCCTGCCTGGCAGCACAGAGACGAACCGCGGCAGACCTGGCAGACCTCCGGCACGCCGTCTTGAAAGCGGATTTGCCCATGCTGGAAAAAGACATCAAGGTTCACCAGCTGATTGCCCGTTCCACCCACAATCTGCTTTGCACCATCATCCTCAACTTCTTCAATCAGGTCTTCCGGGATTATGGTTATCTTTATTTTGATGACGAACAGAACGTTACCAGATCCCGCACGTTTCACCATGAGATCCTGGAAGCCATCAAAAGCCGTCAGCCAGAAGAGGCCCGCCGGATCATGCAGGATGTGCTTATTTATGCGGAAAAAGCCGTCAGGAGTGCTATGGCCGCCAAAGCTCAAAAGGAGTCATAAGCGTGGATCGGTTTATTGAGACTTATAAGGATGAACGCTTTGATGTCATTGTCATCGGTGGCGGCATTACCGGCGCCTCGGTTGCCTATGAAGCGGCCACGCGGGGGCTGAAGGTGGTGTTGATGGAAAAGAGGGACTTTTCCTGGGCGACATCGGCTGTCACATCCAAGCTGATTCATGGCGGTCTTCGCTACCTGGCAAACGGGGAGTTTTCTCTGGTCCGCGAATCCCTGCGTGAGCGACGGGTGCTGGAAAACATTGCTCCCAATTTTGTCTATCCCATTCCCACGATGATCACGCATAATGCCAAACCGATGAAAAACAACAAGTGGGTCGTCAAAGCGGGAATGTTGCTCTATGATCTTTTATCCTACGACAAGAATCACACCTGGGATCCCAGCAAGCGAATCCCGGTTCATCGGACCATCTCCCGGCGGGCCGTACTGCAAAGCGAACCGAATGTCCGGGAAACGGGCCTTACCGGCGCGTCCGTTTACTATGACTGCCACAGCATTTTCCCCGAACGGCTGACGCTGGCCTTCATCAAGTCTGCCGTCGCATATGGCGCCCGTGTGGCCAACCATGTCAGGGTGGAAGGATTTGTTTTCGATGCGCGCGATCATGTGGCCGGCGTAAAAGCCAAAGACCTCCTGACCGGAATGGTGCAGGAAATCAAAGGCTCCGTTGTCGTCAACTGCGGGGGGCCCTGGGCAGATATCGTGCTTGGCATGGCCGCAGCAAAAGCCAACAGCTGCTCCACATTGCGCAGATCGGAAGGCATTCATATCATTACTGCCAAAAAGCTGATATCCGGCAAGTACGTGGTGGGTGCCATGACCCGATCCGGGCGCCATTTTTTCCTCATTCCCTGGCGACGACACACCCTGATCGGTACAACCGACAAGCCGTT
>CAZXIP010000258.1:0-2911 GCA_964640755.1 uncultured Smithella sp.
CGGTCCGCCCATCACGATCAGCAGGTCAATGTCCTCCAAAGCAGGCAGGTTTGCCGATTTAAAAAACGGCGTGCAGGTTATGGTGTAGCCGGCAGTCGTAAGGTATGAACGGATGCTGCCGATATCTTCAAAGGGCACATGTTTGAAATAATGGGCAATCATCGAATAATGCTCTCCTTTTTAAAACGTTATCCAATGGCCAGGCGTCCCGATTCACCGGTGCGGATGCGGATGCATTCCTCCAACGGAACAACGAAAATTTTACCGTCGCCTATGTTACCGGTACGCGCACTTTCGATAATCGCTTCCAGCGTGGGTTTGACATAGTCATCGTTGACCGCAATTTCAAAGCGTACACGATCCAGAAGGTTTCCTTCGGTAATGATCCCGTCGCAGGTATCCGTTTTACCAACCTGTGCTCCACAGCCAACCACATCGGACACCGTGATTTTACCGACATTGACTTTGCGCAAAGCCTTTTTGACTTCTTTCTTCTTGTCTGTTTGTACAATTGCTATGACAAGTTTCATAATGGTTCTCCTTCCATCGTCTCATGCAAGATTCCAATCAACCGCGGCAATTTATTTTGAATAAATTGCCGCGGCAGGATAATTAATCCCATCTTAAAAAGCAAAACTTAACGTTACACCGCCATAGAGAAACGAAGAGCTGTCCTTGTCTGGCGGATTCAATGTACCCTGAAGGCCGCGCGCTTTCATTTCATACCTCGCATCATTTGATAGAGGAAATACATACGTCAAAAGCGGCGTGACCGTAAAATGCTTCGTCACGGAAACCGGCATAGAAATCGTAAACATAGCATCATGAAAATTATTGAACCTGTCTGTTGTGGCCAGTGATTCTGAATCGAATTTCGGGTAGGTTGTCTCGTCTTCACTTTTAAGGTAACTGATCTGGCCCGCCAGTTTCAGACCGACGCGCTCATGCAGGGCAAACGTGTGGGAAATTCCCAGTGTCACATACCATTGATGATAATGATCAATTTCCTTGTAGACAGTCAGGGTCGGTGTGAGAAGAGTATCCACGCTCATGGTCACAAAAATCTCCTGGGCATCCAGCGGATCGGTACCGCCGGGATACAAAGCCGCCAGTCCGTAATAGATATAACCGGCACCGAGAGATACGATGCCGAATTTGTGCGTATAGGACAACGTGACATCCGTTTCAGACCAATGGGGAGAATATTTATCCTCTCCGGCGGAATAAGGACGTGTATCAGCATTTCCCCAGACATTGAATGAAAACCCCCGATATCCAATGGTCGCCGATGGCTGAATTACTGCGCCATGGCGCGTCATCTCCTGCCCTCTCCAGATATATGCGCTTAAAATACTGGCGGCCACCTCCCCGGTTATCCCATATTTCTCCGGTTTTTGTTCACTCTCTTTTGATTCGCTTGCTGGTTTTTCTTCAACCGCCGGTTCAGATTCAGTAGTTTTGCCGGATTCCTCCCCCGCCCAGGTAATCATCGGAAATAAAATCAGCAACAGGATCATCATCATTCGTATTCCCGTAATGTTCAGTCTCATTGTATATTTATCCTCCTTTTCAACTATTGAGATTCAAATTGTGTGCAATCGATTTCATACTTCAGGATTTTGCGCGCCAAACTGCGTTTTGTTGTTCCCAGCATCTGCGCGGCCACCGTGGTATCGCCTTTTGTTCTTCTCAGGGCGTGAAGGATGACCGTTTTTTCGCAGTCTGAAACACAACGCTCCAATGCGCTTGCACTTGCAGATGTTTTGCCGTTATCCATAATAGGCACCTCACCCGATGGCGATACCACCTCTTTCGCCGTTGCTGATCCGAATGCAATCGGCCAGTTGGGTGACAAAGATTTTCCCGTCGCCGACCGAACCGGTATGTGCGCCCCTGGTGATGGCTTTGATGGTCGGCTCGACAAAGTCTTCGTTCACTGCAATGTCCAGGCGGACTTTGTTGAGCAGGCCGCCCGCTTCTTTTGCTCCACGGTAGATTTCCGTAAGTCCTTTTTGCCGTCCCTGTCCGACAACATTAGCGACGGTCATTAAATTCACGTCCACGGCTTCCAACTCTCTTTTAACAGCCTCCAGTTTGTGAGGCTGAATAATGGCAATGATTAATTTCATATAGATATCCTCCTATTCAATCACGGTGTAAGCGGCTTCGCTTTGTTGGGTAAGATCCAGACCGACGATTTCATTTTTTTCTTCAACCCGCATGCCGATAACAGCGTCTACAATTTTGAAGATGATGAAGGTCATCATCGCGGCAAAGGCAATCGTCACCACAAGCATCAGGAACTGGATCAGAAACTGATGGACGTTTCCGAAAAGCAGACCATCAGAACCTGCTGCATTGACTGCTTTTTGCGCAAAGACACCTGTAAGGATGGTACCGACGGTTCCGCCAACACCGTGCACACCGAAAGCGTCCAAAGAGTCATCGTAACCAAGTTTTCCTTTAATGACGGCAACGGCTGCATAGCAAACAAAGGCGACAATAATGCCGATAAACATGGCATTCATCGGGTTGACGAAACCGCAAGCGGGTGTGATGGCAACCAGTCCCGCTACGGCGCCGGTAGCCGTACCCAAAATAGTCGGGGTCCCGTTGTGCCACCATTCAATCAATGCCCATGTCAAACCGGCAGCGGCTGTTGCTGTATTAGTGGCAACAAAGGCATTGGCGGCAAGACCATCTGCTGCAAGCGCACTGCCTGCGTTAAAGCCGAACCAGCCGAACCACAGAAGAGCCGCGCCCAGGACAGTAAACGGCAGGTTGTGCGGACGAATGGGTTTATGGTTGTAGCCGACCCGATTGCCCAGTAATAGCGCCAGGACCAATGCCGAAATACCAGAGCTCACATGCACGACAATGCCTCCGGCAAAGTCCAGTCCGCCAATGGCCT